>NZ_FQZD01000022.1 GCF_900141835.1 Propionispora hippei DSM 15287
CTGATTAATTCACACTGCGCGTCCTGACGGAGCTTTTTCCGCCTGGCTGCGTCAGCAAACCTTGAAATAGGGGCCGCTATTCCTGCGGTTTTACTTCCTTGCCAGACGAAAAAATCTCTCGCCAAGCCGACAGGTTCATTTAATCAGTGGTTACCTAGACTATTTTCGTAGTCCAGTCCTCCACGTTCCATACATGGGTAACCCAATCCTCATAAAAGTCAGGTTCGTGCGACACTAACAGCACCGTCCCCTTAAATTCCTTAATTGCCTTTTTCAGTTCCGCTTTGGCCTCCACATCCAAATGGTTGGTCGGTTCGTCCAGCACCAGCCAGTTTACTTCTTTCAGCATCAGCTTGCAGAGCCGTACCTTGGCGCTTTCGCCACCGCTTAGCACCATCATCTGGCTGGTGATGTGCTCATTGGTCAGACCGCAGCGGGCTAATGCGGCCCGCACTTCAAAGTTGGTCATACCGGGGTACTCGTTCCATATTTCCTCCATCGCCGTATTGGTGTTATTGCGGCTGGATTCCTGTTCAAAATAGCCGGGAAAGAGATAGTCCCCCAGTTCCACCTTGCCGGCAATGGATGGAATTTGCCCGAGCAGCGTCTTTAACAGAGTGGATTTGCCCAGCCCGTTTACGCCCCGGATAGCCACCTTCTGTCCCCGTTCCAGGGTAATATCGACCGGCCGGGTTAACGGCTCGTCATAGCCAAGCACCAGACCGGCGGCTTCCACAATAAACCGTCCCGGCGTCCGGGCTTCCCGGAATTGAAAAGAAGGCTTGGGTTTTTCCCGCGGCTTCTCCAGCATCTCCATCTTGTCCAGCCGTTTCTGCCGGCTGTTGGCCATGCCGCGGGTGGCCACCCGCGCTTTATTGCGGGCGATGAAATCCTCCATCCGCTCCACTTCCTGCTGCTGCCGTTCATACGCCTTCTGCTCCTGGCTTTTCTTCATGGCATACATCTGCTGGAACTGCTCATAATCGCCGGTATAGCGGGTCAGTACGGTATTTTCCACATGATAAATCACGTTGACCACTTCATTCAGGAACGGAATATCATGGGATACTAAAATAAAGCTGTTCTCATAATTTTTCAGATACCGCTTCAGCCATTCAATGTGGTCAACATCCAGATAGTTGGTCGGCTCGTCCAGAATCAGAATGGTCGGATTGGTAAGCAGCAATTTGGTGAGCAGCACCTTGGTCCGCTGACCACCGCTCAAATCGGTGACGTCCCGGTCGAGGCCGATATCACCCAGCCCCAGCCCGTTGGCCACCTCTTCAATTTTAGCGTCGATCATATAAAAGCCGCCATGCTCCAGCATGTCCTGAATCTCGCCCACATCGGCCATCATTTTATCCAATTCCTCCGACGAGGCTTCACCCATTTTGTCGTATAGGCCCAGCATCTCCGCCTCCAGGTCGAACATGCCCTGGAAAGCTTCGCGCAGAATATCGCGGATGGTTTTTCCCTTCACCAACACAGCGTGCTGGTCCAGATAGCCCACCGTCACCCGGTTGGACCATTCTACCTTGCCTTCATCGGGCGTAAGCTGACCGGTAATAATATTTAAAAAGCTGGATTTTCCTTCTCCATTGGCTCCGATCAGCCCGACGTGCTCCCCCTTTAACAGCCGGAAAGAAGCATTCGCCAAAATTTGCCGGGCCCCAAAGCCATGGGTAACGTTTTCAACAGTTAATACGCTCATTCACCAAACTCCTGTCTTCTTTTACAATGCTTTTTTCATTTTAGCGCGAGATCCATAAACCTGTCAAAGAAAATAGTTCCTATTCTGCGTCACTTAAATCATTCGGAAAGATGGCAAGAATTCTTTTGTCCTGCCAGGCGGCGAAGCCGCACACATCGGACATAGTAAGCGACGACAACGAAGCGGGGCGAAAAAAGACTGCCCGGTTATCCGTGTATTTAGTTGACGCAGAGTACCGGGCGGTAGGAAAACCGTGCCGCCAGCTAGAATGCCCTTAATAGGATTAACAATAAAAAGGGAGGCATTCTTATGTTGCAGGATTTAATCGAAGCGGGATTTGGCAATAAAGAGGACCTGAACTGCGCAGAAAAAATTTTATACGGTGCCAACGAGGCATACCACCTTGGCCTGAGCCCGGAGGCGCTTAAACTATCCGCCGGCTTTGGCGGCGGCATGGCCATCGGCAGCGTCTGCGGTGCCCTGACGGCATCAATCATGGTGCTGAGCCATTTGTTCGTAAAAAACAATGCCCATGCCAGTCCGGTCATTAAGGACTTGTCCCAGGAGCTGTTTGCCGCCTATGAGCAGGAAATGGGCGATATCCACTGTACGCCCTTAAAGGATAAGCACCGCACGCCGGAATTGAAATGCCATAAGGTCATCGCCAAAGCGGCCGAAATTTTGGATACCATTGTCCGGCGGGAACGGGAAAAAGGAACGATGCAATAAGGGGCCGGACAAAATCCTGTCACCTGTGCTGTTCTCAGTACCGCGGGCCAGTCAGTATAGTAAAAGAGAAGCCTTGCGGTCTATGGCCGACGGCTTCTCTTTCTTTTACGGGGCAAAATCGAACAGTTCTTTGTCAGCCCTGATTCAATGAATACGGGCAGCTTATTTCCTGCTGCTTTAAAACTGACAAGCTGCTAGTTACCCGCTTGCAGGGCAACGGCTTTAATGACTTTGGCCTTATTTACGTTATAATCATACAGAGCTTGCGTGTAATTGGTTTTCGCCTGGGTCAGCGCCACCTGGGCGTCAATCACATCAAGGTTGGTCCCGGCACCGGCACCGTATTTCACTTTGGCAATACTTAAATCTTCCTCTGCTTTGTTGACCGCTACCTGCGAAGTTTCAATCCGCTCTTTGGCCTCTTGCATGGATGAATAGTTTTGCCGCACTTCCAGTTCGATGCTGCTGCGGGTTTGGGCATCCTGTTCCTCGGCTTTGTCCAGCGCCGCCTGGGCACCCTTAACCTGCGCATTAGTCAGACCCGAGTCAAACACATTCCAGTTGGCGGCTACGCCGACCGACCAGTTTTTATTGTCGCCAGGGAAATCCGAACCGCTCCAACCCTGGCTGCCGCTCATGCTGACCGTAGGTCTGTTGCCGCTTTTGGCAATCTCAATCCCGGCTTTGCCGGCAGCTATATTGTACTGCGATTGAATAATCTCCGGCCGTTTAGCCAGAGCCATGGCGATGCTGTCATCCAGTGAGGTGTCGTAGGGCGCATATTGCAGGCTGTCCTTGTATACATGCTCGGTGGCCAGCGGTACGCCAATAATATTGTTCAGACTGGAAACGGCAACGTCGTAATTATTTTTAGCTTTCGTAAGATTTTGTTTGGCATTGGCCAGCTCCACTTCCGAACGCAATACGTCCGCCTTGGCTACCGTACCAACTTCATATTGAGCTTGTACCGTTTTCAGGTGCTCCTCCAGACTGGTCACGGTTTCTTCGTTTACCTGGACCAGATTTTGCGATTGCAATACGGTATAGTAAGCAGTGGCCGCATCGAGCCGCAGCTGTTCCTGGGCCTTGACTACTCCTTGCTGCGCTGATTCGGCGTTAATTTTAGCCTGATCAATCGTGTTTTCCAACTTGCCGCCTGTGTATAACGGCATGCTCAGTTTCAAAGATGTACTAAAGCTGTCGCCCACCTGCCCAGCAGGGGTGTCGCCATGTGTTCCGGAAGTACCTAAACTCAGTGATGGCATTTTGCCTGCTTTGGCTTGATCGATTCCATAACCGGCTTTCTCCTGATCTTTTACGGCCATCTTTATGGAAGGGTTATTCTGTAGAGCCATCGCAATACTGTCATCTAAAGAGAGTTCAGTTGAATCCGCGAATGCAGTGGCGGCAGACAGCATTATAACACTGCTGCTAAGCGCTGCAACCAAATAATTCTTCCAAACCCTTTGCTTTGCCATTTTTCTTGCTCCTTTGCACTATTTTATGACCGACTAGTCAGTCAAATCATATCATATTTTTGTTTTATTGACAACTTGTTCTGTAAACTAAATAGCCCTTTAGGGTTGGCAAAGAATAGAAACGCCGGACATAAAAAAACCGAACCCCGCATTCGCATGCTGGTCCGGTTGATCTGCGGTTTTCTATTAGATTCCATCGCCATACATGCATTCCTCCTCTAAAAATCGAATCATGTGCTCAAACTTGATTACGTTGCCATTCCGGATAGTCATATTTACCTCACTGACCCCTTCCTTACGGGCTTTGCCATAAGGCTCCGGTGTTTCTTTTTTCGCCGCTGCCTGTTTAACCATCTATACAGTCATCCTCCCTGCCCTGCCGGGCAAACACTAAGCGTAAGCCACCCAGCCTAAGCCGCCTTACACGGCTTTAGCTCATCCGCCGCAAACAATCCGCCTGTTACAGCATACAAAAAAAACCCTTTCGAGGAAAGGGTTTTATACTTTCCTCTTATCTTTCAGGATTTCTCCTGCTGGAATTAGCACCACTGCATTGCTGCGGGTTGCCGGGTGTCATCGGGCCAGTCCCTCGACCACTCTGGATAAGAGCTTACGTTTTATTTTGTTGTTATCTATTTTACCGCGAGAACGTTATCCTGTCAATAAAAAATACCGGCGCCAACCGGCGACCGGCAGCAGGAATTTTTCTCTTGGCCTATAATCTTTGTAGCATATGTCTGTTATATCATTATATCCGTTAAGGGGGATCTGATTATGAGTGAATTCAATCAAGTGAGCATAGTAAAAGAAGCCAACATCTATTTTGACGGCAACGTAACCAGCCGCACTGTTTTATTTGCCGACGGCACTAAAAAGACGCTGGGCATCATGCTGCCCGGCGAATATGAATTTGGCACGGCGGCGGCTGAAGTTATGGAAATCCTTGCCGGTGAACTGACCGTCCTGTTGCCCGGCGAAACCGAGTGGAAGCAGTTTACCGCCAACACAACCTTTCAGGTGCCGGCCAATTCCAGCTTCCGCCTGAAAGTGACCCAAGTAACCGACTATTGCTGCTCCTACCTGCCCTAACCGGGAGACGAATATTAAGCAAAATAAACTAAGATAAACGATATGGCTGAACACCACCAGGGTTCAGCCATATCGTTTTACTCGTCCTGTTTTTTCTTATTTTGAGTTTTTTCCTGCTGACATTGATAGATAAACGTATTAAAAGCATCCACCGTCTCCACCGGCGGTTGAGCGGCAGGGTCCATTTTCTTAATTTTATAAGTTAGCTTGCTTTCCTTATTTTCTTTTTTAGTCACACCTAACACCCCAAATATCGCTATCATCTCTCAATAATGGCTAATATTTCTTCTACTATATCGTTTTATGATTATAAATTATATTGCGTTTTCCGCTAAATGTAAACGGTATGTAGTAAGAAAAACAATAAATTCCTCACATTACCTGTCGTAATATGTTAAGTACCATATCTACCCGGTTAAAAGGGGTGATAAAGTAGAAGCCGTCGACGAAAGGCTTAATTTTCCGGGCAAGCTCCATCGCCAGTTGAATACCGGCCGTTTCAGCCTGGGCGCGGTCCATGGCCGGGGTAAACCGCCGGATATGCTCTTCCGGTATGGAAATACCCGGAATCTCGTTATTTAAAAACATGGCATTCCGGTAGCTGACCAGCGGCATAATGCCTCCCAGGATTTTCGTAGCGCCGGCCCGCTTAACCTCCGGCAAAAAGGCAATGACTTCATCGGCGAAAATTGGCTGCGTCAAAAAAAAGGCAGCGCCCCGTTCGGCCTTTTTGGCCATCCTGCCAAGTTCAACCCGCTTATTGGCTACATTCAGATTGAGCGCTCCGCCAACATAAAAGGGATCCTCCTTAAACAGCTCACGGTTCATTTCAGCGATTAGTTCCATAAAGCTAAGGGATGTCCGGTTGAACACACTTTTTATTTCGTTTTTGTCGGCACTGGCAATCGCATCGCCCGTAACCGCCAGAACATTGCGCAGGTTTTCAATATGTCCGGCCAGCAGACTGGATTTTAGAGCATTGACATTCTTATCCCGGCAGCAGATATGGGGCATCGTAGCAATGCCCGCCTCCCGCTGGATTTTGGCGGCCAGCATCACCGAATCCACCCTGGCTTTAGCCATGGGGGAATCGGCCACCGTGATTAGATCAACTCCGGCTTCACGGCAAAGGTGGGCGTTATGCAAAATTTTATCAACTGAGGTGTCAAAGGGCGGGTCCAACTCCACGGCAACTACGAATTCGCCACGCGACAGTTTGTCACGCAACCGGTTAGGCGCAGCCTTGACCGGGAGCACCTCCCGCACCGACACCGGCCTGTCTTCCACCGGCGAAACGGCCGACTGATTCAGCCGCTGAGCCGTCTTTCTAATATGTTCCGGCGTTGTACCGCAGCAGCCGCCTAAAATCCGTACGCCCAAAGCACTGATTTGTTCCATGACTTCGGCAAAGTAATCGGGATTCTGGGCATACACCGTACGTTCATTGACAATCTCCGGATAGCCGGCATTAGGCAGGACTGAGACAATATCGCCGCGATCGCGTCCGGTCAGGTTCTTCAGCGCATTATATAAATGCGTCGGCCCAACGCCGCAGTTAAACCCGTAGGCGTCAATAGCGGCAATCTGTTTAACCTCCCGGACAATCCGTTCGTTACTGATGCCCCGGCGGGTAAAACCGTCCGGCGTAGTGGCAAACTGGGTCCAGATAAAGGCTTCCGGCCGCTGCCGCTTGATATAAGCGGCCACCTCAGCCAGATAGTCGGTGCTGCTAAAGGTCTCAAAGACAAACAGGTCAGCACCTTCCGCTAAAAAGGTATCGGCCAGGAACAGATATTCCGCTAAAATCCGGCTGCGATCCCCCTCGGCCGTGCCGGAAACAATTTCGGGGACCGGACCGATGTCGGCAGCCACCCAGACGTTCTTCCCGGCGGCTGCCTGCCGGGCAATATGATACCCGGCCTTGATGATTTCTTTCACTTCTTCCTGAGGCAATTGCAGCGAAAAAGAATTGGCGGAAAACGTATTGGTCCGGATCAGCCTGGCGCCGGCCTCGATATACTGGCAATGGATAGCTTGAATCTGAGCCGGTTCGGTCAGATTGGCCAGTTCGGCGAAGACGGTATCACGGCCGGTTAGAGCCGCATAGTAGGTTCCCATTGCCCCGTCGACCAGGACGCTGTGTTTCTGTAAATATGCCTTAAACAAATGATACAACCCCTTATTCTAAGTCAACAGCCTGTGGCTAGCCTTCATGCAGCAGCGGCAATACCTTACGGTAAAGCAGCAGGGTAAATACGGCAATCACAAGGCCCTTAATGGCGTTAAACGGCGCAATCGCCAGGGTAACAAAGGTTTTTAAATCAACAATATGCGGATTGGCCGCCGACCCCATGGCGATGACTTGTTCCAGTGGAAAATGCAGCACCGCCTCATACAACGGGATCAAGACAAAATAGTTAAGTAACGAAGCCGCCGCCACCATGGTTACCGAACCGGCCGCCAGCGCCAGCAGGGCTCCCTGGTAGCAGCTATGCCGGCGATAAACCAGTCCGGCCGGGACTAAAAAGGCTACGCCCACCAGAAAGTTGGCCAGTTCGCCGATACCGGCCGTCTGGGTTCCTGCAATGTGGAGCATATTTTTGATCAAATCGACCAGCACACCGGCCACCGGTCCCAGAGAAAAAACAGCAATGACCGCCGGCAATTCGCTGATATCCAGTTTCAAAAAGGCCGGCAACATCGGAACAGGCACCTCAAAAAACATCAGCAAAGTGGCCACCGCTGCCAATAGACCAATCTTTGCCAGATACTGGGTCTTATACATGACAAGTCCTCCCTCTCTCCGGGAAAAGCAAAAGCCCGGAAAATCTCCGGGCTGAAAAGATCCTCTTTTATCTTCTTTCATCCAGACTGTACTGTCGGCCTTGGAATCACACCAAGTCTGCCTTATATTACTCTCCCATGAAAACCATCACGCTTTATGGGAAAGTAGTATTACGGCTCGTGGGCTTGCAGCGAAAAAAACTGCTTACCACCGGTTGGGAATTTCACCCTGCCCCGAAGATATCGTTTTATTTTTTTTATCATATCAGATTTGCCACCAATACTCAAGTAGTCGTTATCCCGTTGCCGGCGCCGGCAACAAAGTAGTTTTCAGTGATTTGCGCAATATCCGGCGGCAGTCCCAGGGCCCCTAAATTATTGACAACAGGGATTCGCAGGATAATGTCGAGGCCGGCAGGCACCACTATCGGCTCATTATTGACAATACTGCTCAAATTACTAAAAACAAACACTCTTAGCACGTCGTTAATATCGTTGGCCAGAGCCACAACCATCACATCCTCCATCCGTGCTTCAACCGCTGTTAAAGGCAGCGGTTCACTGCCAGTATATGCCCTGTTTTTACCAGCGGCTACAAAACTAATCAGCTTCAGCCCGGCGGCCTGTAATAAAGAAAGAAAAGAACGCCCCGCACAAACAAAGAAGGGACAGGGCAAAAAACACATCCTCAAAGGACAATACACTGGCATGTTGCTGCAGCATTTGCCCCAGTAACAGCTTGAATTGAGCGTACTGTTCCGGCAGGAATCCCCGTCCGGTGCTCCAGCCGTGCAAGGCCTCGGACAGCAGTTGGTTATCCATACCCTTATCGCCCCATAACGTCCGCAGCAGCTCATACAGTTGCTGCGACGACCGGACCGCCGGATTCAGGTAGGCGTTCAATACCTGGGAATGGTGGATTTCCCGGTTGGTCAGCAGGGTTTCGACAAAGACAACACCAATACTGCCGCCGATAATTTTGGCCAGATTAAATACGCCCGACCCGACCCCGATCTTGTCCTTGGGCAACGACGCAATGGCACAGTTGCTTAACGGCGACATGGTAAAGCCCAGACCGATTCCCAGCATAACCAGACGGATGAAAAAATTCCGGGATGAAAAATCAGGATTGATCTGGCTCAACAGATAAATGGCCAGCGAGATGAGCAAAATACCGCAAGCGGTAGGCAGCCGTGACCCGAAACGGTCGGCCAGCCGGCCGCCGACCGGGGCGAACACCACCATGGTGGCCGTCATGGGCAGCAGCATAATGCCTGCCGTCATGGAACTGTAATTTAAGATGGTCTTTAAAAAGAACGGCAGCAAAAACATGGCGCCATACATGGCGACAAAGGACAGAAAGCCAATGATATTGGCAATGGCAAAATCTTTGTTCTTAAACAGTGACAGCTCAATCATCGGCTGCTTTACATACAGCTCGACCATGATGAACAGTACCATGGCGGCACCAGCCGTATAGAACAGCGAAACAATATATAAAGAATCCCAGCCTTCCTTCTGTCCCTGATTAAGCGCAATCAGCAGCGAACTGATGCTGAGAATCAAAAAGCCTGCGCCGAGGTAATCGGCCCCCGTCTTTTGATTGCGCTCGAATTTTGGAATGATGATAAAAGCCAGCATAATACAGAGAATACACAGGGGAACCACCGAGAAAAAGATGGACCGCCAGCTAAAATGCTCGATCAAATAGCCGCCGATGGTTGGTCCCATTGCGCTGCCCGCCGCCGCCATGGCGCTCCAGATACCCAGCGCCTGCCCCCGCTCATAGGGTTCAAAGGTAGCCGCCACAATAGCCATTGCGTTGGGCAGCAGCATGCCGGCGCCCACCCCCTGAATGACCCGCACGATAATCATAAAGGTGGAATTGGAGGCAACGCCGCACAGCAGCGACGCTACTGTAAAAATCGTCATTCCCGCAATGTAGGTTTCCTTTGTGCCAAACTGGTCCCCCAGTTTTCCCGTCAGCGGCAGGGTGGAGCCGTAGGGCAAGAGATAGCTCAACGAAACCCACACAATAGAGTCCATATTAAAGTTCAGTTCCTGCATCATATTCGGCAGGGCAATATTGACACAGCTACTGACATACGCGCTGAGCACTGTTCCCAGGCATACGGCAAATAAGACGGAATATTTTTTCATCATAACTGTTTTACCTTCTCCCGGTCAGCGCACATGAATCTCAATGATCGCCGACATGCCCGGTTTTAATTCCCCGTCCGCCGCATTTTCGGCCTGGATTTTTATCGGCAGCCGCTGTGTTACTTTCGTAAAGTTTCCCGAGGTATTCTCGTTAGGCAGCAGGGCAAACTGCGACCCGGCCGCCGGTCCTACTTCCTTTACCTTGCCGGTAAAGGTTTTGCCCGGATAGGCGTCTATCGTAAAGCTGACCTCCTGGCCGGCTTTGACCTTGCCGATGTAGGTTTCCTCAATATTTGCGGCAATCCAGACATCCGACAGATTGGCGATGCTTACCAGCGGCTGACCGGCGGACACCACTTCACCGTCTTCCACCGACTTTAAGGCCAGTGTGCCGCTGACCGGTGCTTTAATGACCGTGTCATCCAATTGCACCTGGGCGCTTTTTACTGCCGCCTGGGCTTGCTGTACCTGGGCCTGCAGCATTTTTATATCTTCCGGCCGGGAGCCCTCATTAGTCACACTGTAAGAGTTCTGTGCCGCCTCACATTGGGCCTTGGCTACTTCCCAGGCTGTTTTTGCCGCATCCCGTTGCTGGGCCGAGATACCGCCCTGACGATAGAGCGCTTCCACCCGTTCATATTCCTTCCGGGCATTTTCCAACGTCGCCTGTGCCTGTGTTACCGAAGCGCCTGCTTCGGCGATTTCCTGCGGCCGGTTACCGGCTTCGGCCAGTGCCAGTTTGGCCTGCGCTGCCGCCAGAGCAGCCTGGGCCTGCTCCAGTTGCGCCTGGAACTCCCGTTGTTCAATGGTGGCAACCACCTGGCCGGCTGTTACGGCATCCCCCTCCTGCACCAGCAGTTTTTCCACCCGGCCGGTCACTTTGGCACTGATATTGACAATTGTCCCTTTCACCCGGGCATCATCTGTCGAGACAATCCGGCTGCTGCGAATCCACCACCATACGCCGCCGCTGACAGCAATTAAAACAATCAGCCCCACGATCATTCCCATCGTTCTTTTACTTAGTCTATTTGTTGCCTGACCCATTGTCCACTCTCCCTAATTACAGTAAATCACTTCGAATAATTTGTATGTTCCGTTCTACTTCGTTCAATCGTGCAGTCACCTTTTTCACCAGCTCGGGAATATAGGCATGCCCATGCTCGGTAATCGAATAAATACGTTTGCTGCGCTTATCGTTATCTTCCCAGTGCCCTACCACATAACCCCGCTCTTCCATGACCCGCAGCAATGGATAGAGCGCATTGGGATTTGGTGTAATCGCCCCCTGGGTTCGCCGTTTGATTTCCTCCGCCATTTTGTTGCCATAAGCCGGTCCCTTGGCTAAGAAGGTAAGCAAATACAACGCCATAATAATCTTGGTCCAGGTTTTCTGCTCACTTTTTTGCACCACTTCTATCACCGCCCAATTTTAACATTAGTAATCAGAACATTATTAATCTTAATATGATTTTTATTAATAAGCAATCCCGCTACGTTGCGATAATTCCAGAAATTAGCCTGTTTTTTTGCAATTATCCGCTATTAAAGCGGACCTCTCTCCCTTTCCATTCTGATCCGCAAAAAAAAACGGTACTCGTCTTCAGTACCGTCGCTGCCAATCCGCCAAAGCATCGCTGCCTATTTATATTGCCAATAGCATAACCGGCGTTCCAGGTAGTCAATCGAGGCAAACAAAAACAGCCCGATCAGGCTAAGCACCACAATGCCGGCGTACATTTCCAGATAATTCACCCGCATCCAGGCGTCCATAATAAAATACCCCATGCCGTATTGGGTACCAAAGGTTTCGGTGAAAAAAAGCACCGAAACGGCTGTCGCCATGGCCACCCGCAGCGAGGTGAAAAACTGCGGCAGCGACGCCGGAACTAAAATGTCCCGCACTACCGCACCAAAACCGGCGCCCAGCGAATAGAGCGGATAGTAGGTCTCCCTGGGAATGCTTTTTACACCGTCCCGCACGGCCACCACCACCTGGAAGACAATGATTAAAAAGATCATTAAAATCTTGGAGGCCTCGCCCAGGCCAAACAGCAGCATCAGAACAGGCAGCAAGGCGATTTTCGGGATGGGATAGGTTAGATAGACCAGAGGCGATAAGGTTCTGTCCCAACGGGAAAAATAGCCCATACATAACCCTAAAGGCATGCCGGCTGCCACCGCCAGCAGAACGCCCGCCAGAATGCGCCACAGACTGTAAAAACCGTGGGCGGCAATTTTTGCCGCAAAAATTTTAATCAGCGTGACCGCCACCAGCGCTGGATAAGGAATGATCGGCAGGTTGACCAAAGCGGCGACAGCCTGCCAGATAATCAGAAAGAGCACTACCCCGTACAGATATCCTAAGCCTGCTCTTTTGCTCTTCATAGCGACCAGTCCTCTTTTATCAGTTTGCGTAAAGTCAGGCACATCCGGAAAAATTCAGCCTGCTCGCGGACTGCCTCCTGCCCGAACAGGGGATTATCCAGCACCTGACTGACCTGGCCGGGACAGCCGGATAAAATGACAATCTTTTTGCCCAAATAGACGGCCTCCTCCACATGATGGGTGACCAGAAAGGTCGACACGGCGTGTGTCTTCCAGACATGAAGAAATACGTGCTGGATTTCCTCCCTGGTCATCGCATCCAGTGCGGAAAAGGGTTCATCCATCAGCAATAAGTCGGGCTGCAACAAAAAGCTGCGGGCCAGCGATACCCGCTGCTGCTGCCCGCCGCTTAGCTCGCCGGGATAGCGTTTTTCCAGTCCGCCAAGCCCCAATTGTCCGATAACCTCCTGGATGGCCTGACCAGACCGGGCCTGCTTTTTTATTTTCGTCCCAAGACAAATATTCTCATAGACATTTTTCCAAGGCAGCAGGCCGTAATTTTGCGGAATAAACCCGATTTGCTGCTCAGCCGGACGCAGCGGCTGGCCGTTCATTTCTACCTGTCCGGTAAAATCGGTAATAATGCCGGCCAGTACTTTGAGGAGCGTAGACTTGCCACAGCCGGAAGGGCCGATGATCGCACAGGTTTCACCGGGAGCAAGCTCCAGATTGATTCCGGCCAGCGCCGTATAGTTTTCCTCCTGTGAGGTATAGCCGACAGTCAGTTCTTTGATCCGAAGCATGACCTGTTACCTGACAAACCGGTCGTTAACCAGTTCCTTATAGGAGTAGCCCTTTTGAATCAGTTGTTTTTGCTGCAGCCAGGCAATGACCGCCTCCACATCGGCGGGAGCGGGAGCGGCGGCTTTTTTATACTGCGGCAGTTCCAGCGAATCTTTCACCGCCGCCGGGAAGCCGGCTTTCTCAATCACCAGGTCAATATAGCTGTCTCTGGGCTCTTTTGCCAGATAATCAATCGCCTTGTTGTAAGCCCGGTACATGGCGGCAATCTCCTTTGCTTTTGTTTCTGTCGCTTTGTTGGTAAATAGCATAACGCCCGGATTAATGCCCAGTTGTTCCGAGCTGCTTACCAGCCTGGCCCCGCTTTTCACGGCCAGAGTTGCCAGCGGATCGGGCAGGGTGGCGGCGGCGATTTTGCCATTTTGCAGCATTTCCAGCCGTGCCGGAATTTGCGGCACAATGACTTTGTTCATATCATCGGCGGCCAGTCCGCCCTTGGTGCCGATCGTATCGGTCACATACTCGATAATGGTGTTTTTGGAAATCGCCACATCTTTTCCCCTTAGGTCCTGCAGGGTCGCCACGGCTTCGCCTTTGCCGGCCACCAGCTTGTAATTGCCTGTCGTGGCCGAAGTAATCACCGTGTCAAAACCGCCGTCCTTGGCAAATGCCTCCGCCAGCACGTCGGAAATCGCCCCGTCCAGGTTGCCGCTCTGCAAGGCGCTGTCCCGGTCGACAGCGCTTTTAAACGACTTGAGCGTGACATTCACGCCTTCTTCCTTAAAAAACCCCTTTTCCTGCGCAATGATAAAGGGGATGGAATCCACATCCGGCATAAGTCCTACCGTAAGCGTCTGACCCGCCTGCTCCCCGGCGGCAGCGCCGCCTGGTCCCGCTCCGCAGCCTGCCAGCGCCAGCATAAGCATAATACTTAGCATAACAACAATCAATTTTCTCATCGTTCAACCTCATTTCCCAGCCGGATACACCGTTCCGGCCGTATTTTACCGCAACGAATAAGGTCAGAAATATATCTCTGACCTTATTCTAAGCCAACGGCCTTTTGTTTATGTTTACAAGTTCTGTGGCCAAAGGCAGAATCCTGCCGCTAAAACAAAGAAAGCACTGTGAACCGGCGGCGCGACCGGCTCACAGTGCTTCTCTCAGTCAATACATATTTTTTAGTGATCAGGTACCGCCGACAGTTCTTCCGAAACTGGTTTGAACACATTGTGGTACACCCAAACGGCATTCATTAGCAATAAGGCGCTGGTCAAATAAAACACATAGTAAATTCCGAAATGGGCGGCGATCTGTCCCCCGGCCAGCGCGCCGGTAAAGGTTCCGAAAAACTGGGCCGCCTGATTGTAGCCAAATACCCGCCCGGCAATTTCATCAGGAATATTCTGCTTTAAGAGCGTGTTAATCGACGGCATCAACGCGGCCGTGGCAATCCCCAGCAAAAAACGCAGCAGCATAAGCTGCCATTCATTTTTGACCAGTGCCTGAGGCACAAACAAACAACCCGCTGCAATTAACGCCACTAAAATAACTTTATGGGCGCCAATCCGGTCGGAAAGCTTACCCAGTGACGAAGCCGCCAGTATACTGGCCATTCCCGACGCTGCAAAGACCAGTCCGGCAATGAGCGCCAGGTGATCATTGCCAGGCGACAGCTCATCAATATACACAGTGATAATCGGCTCAATAGAAAATAGCGCCACCTGCAGCACGAAGGTGGTAAAGAACATGGACAGCAAGAGCCGCTGATCAGGCAGTTTTTGCCAAACTTCCTGGAAACTGAGCACTGCCTTTTTATTGGTCACAACCTTTTCTTTCACAAAAAACAAGGTCAGTACGAAAGCCAGCAGCAGTAAGGCTCCCATCACAAAAAACATGTTCCGGAAGCCCGTTGCTTCTGCCAGGTAGCCTCCCAACAAAGGCCCTAACAGCGTGCCGCCCACCACACCGGTAGAAAGCGTCCCCAGCGCCCAGCCGGCCCGTTCCTTCGGCGTTTGGGTGGCAATCAGCGTAATGGCACCCGAATTAAAACCGGCAATCGTCCCCAGCAGCAGCCGCAGGCCTACCAGTTCGTAAACGTTTTGCACAAAACCCATACAACTGACAATAATGGCCATTCCCAGACTTGCCCTAAGCAGCATGGGCTTGCGGCCATACTGGTCGGCCAGTTTGCCCCAGAGCGGCGAAACCAGGCCCAGGGCCAGTGTCGTACAGCCAAAGGCGATCCCTGACCACAGCTCAATATCCGCCGTGGCGTGCACTCCTAAATGATCAATATATAAAGGCAGGATCGGTGCCACCTGACTTAAGGCTGAAGCCGTCGCAAACGCGCCCAGCCAGCAAATAAACAAATTTCTTTTCCACATTTCCATAAAAAATCCCCACTTTAGCGCCTGCCTGATACTTTGTCAGTCCTAAAACGGCGAGGCTATTTTTCGCAACCCAGGGCAAAGGAAAAAGGCATACCCGAAGTATGCATACTGACAATAACCAAACGTTATAGAACCTAGACCGCCAGTATCCACTGGATTAAGGCTGGTAAGCTACTAATGCCTCAGGCATCTTAACTTTGCTCCTCCCCAGCCAGCCCTTCCAGGCCACGAATAAAGGTGTCCAGCAGTTGCCGGTAGCTTATGTCCCGTTCCACCGGTTGAGCAAACCAGCCGGACGCCTCCAGCGCCACAAATCCGTGCATAACGCTGCGCAAACCGCGTACCGCATGGACAAGCGCCTCGTCCTGCAGCCGGTAGCCGCGCAGCACAGCATAAAGCACTTCCATAAGCTCCTTCGTTGCCGCTTTCACGGCCGGGTCTTCCCGGTCCGACCAGGCCACAATTGCCTGATACAGTCCGGGCCGTTCATGAGCAAACAGACGGTATTCGGCAGCAATGGCCCGGATAGCGTCCTGCCGGGCTTTTCCTACAGCGGCTTCGCTAATCCTTGCTTTAAGCTGACTGCTGCCAAACACCGCCAGACCCTTACGCAAATCAGGCAGCCCCTTAACATGATTATATAGTGACGGCTTTCGAACACTCAGGCGGTCGGACACTTCGGTGAGCGTCACCGCCGCCAGTCCGAGCTCGTCGGCAATTTGCGCCGCCGTTTCAATTAATATCCGGTTATTTAGACCCATCCGTATCCTCAAATAATCCCTGCTTCCCTTATCGCTGACCGGACTGATCAGCAACTTAACTAACCATATTTATACTAATACTAACACCGTTAGTTGTCAAGCGGCGAAAGCCTGCTTTGAAAAGCCTTATCGCCTATTCTCAGCCAAAAAAGCTGCCTCGCTCCTCAGGCAACGAAAAAACAACCGGTAGCTTCGCCGCTCAAGAGACTAATGAACTACTGCTCCGCTTACGCAGCTTCCATAATTCCGGCAGCGCCACTCCGGCCAGAATCAGCACCACACCCAGCCAACGCACTTCGCCGACCGGTTCATGCAGCACCAGCGAAGACATGAGTACCGCCACAGGCAGCTCCGCCGCTCCCAAAATGCCGGCCATGCCTTCACCAACATGAGGCACGCCAATGGCAAACAAAAGTGGTGGCAGGAAAGCGCCAAAAAAGCCGAGCAAAGCGCCAAACAGCAGCAGCGGTCCCCATAATAAACCGTTAAACAAAAAATAAGGCGGAAATAGAATGGCTAAAAGGATGAAGCCGCCGGTAACCATCCAGGCACTTCGGCTTATCGGGTGAGCAGAAGGTACAGCTCTGCCGCTGAACAAAATAAAGCAGGAGTAGCTGACTGCAGCCAGCAGGCCAAACAAAATCCCCCACCGGTTGAAAGGCATCGCTGCTTCCCCCAGTACACCGGCCGCCAGCAAGGTGCCCGCCAAAATAACCAGTAAGGCCAGCATCATGTTTTTTCCCGGTCGCCGGCAGGTAAGGGCCGCCTGAATGGCCACGCCAATCCAGGTAAACTGGAACAACAAAATAATGGCGAGCGAAGCCGGAATATAACGAAGCGACTGATAATACAGCAGCCCGGTAATGACGGTAGGCGCTCCTGCCAACATAAGCAGGCCTCTTTGCCGCCAGGTTAAATTCGTATAAGAGCTGTTGTCAGCCTGATTGCCTCGGCTCCCAGCGGACTTAGCCGATTTTTTTCTTTGGATATAAAACACGGACAGCCAGGAAAGCACCACACCGGTCAGCAGTTGAGTGCCCACAATTTCGCCAAGCTGAAACCCGGACTGATAAGCCAGCACAACAATTGTGGATAATACCCCGTAACTTGCGGCTCCCACAAAAACGGAAACAGAATATTTCATGATCTACCTATCCTCCTGTATAGCTATATCAAACAGTCTCATTGCACAAAAAAATCCTAACCACGGATAAGGATATTCCTTATCATCGTAGTTAGGAAGTATAGGCTCCCTGTAGAGACCCCCACCCTATGATTGCGGGGCTATACGAGAAACATATAAAGTTGCGCAATACATTCTATATGGTACACGGCCAAGAAATTCCTGTCAATAGCCTTACAGACAGTCTAGAAGAAACGGTTCGTTTGAATCACCTCTCTCGGCAGGTAATCCTCTTAATTCCACCCAATTTGACCATTCTGGCACTACAGCACATTAGCCACTTTCTTAGTTCCCATTCCCTGCATGACTCCATTTTCAATAACCAGACAAGGAAAACAACACTTAACAAATACGCGGCTCTTTAATAATATTCAATTATTCTAGTCTGCAGCGGTCCCTCTTTCTTTATATGGCCATTGGGGTATTCATATATTAGCCCACCGCGCAACCAATTACCGTATCGGTCAAAATCACTGTAAGTAATGATGGTACTTGTTTCGCCCCAGGGGCCCCGCTCAAAGCTCCTTGTTCCGGTCTGGCGGTCCTCGTCGTCAAAGCTGACCTGCGTTTGGGACTTAAGGATGCACTCAGCAGAACCAACAACCTCACTTTCATAATGTTTGGATACAATACATCTTCCATGTTGATCATACTCATTTTCAACCCGCTGGGAAACCGACCCGTTCTCCCGATAAGCAGTCTGTACAATACACAATCCACGTTCATCATATTCATAAAGAACCTTCAGAAAATGCCTATCTGTTTTATCGTAATAATTTATTTTCTTAACTAACCCGGTGTCATCGCAGGTGCTGATTGTTTTTCCTTCATAGGTCCCGTCTAAACCAAATTTATAATAATCGATAATTTTTCCGTTCTTATCCAAACTTCCCCTCACTTCGCGGGGATAGCCTGCTTGTTGATAGTGAGTAACATAGGTATGATTCACATCATTATAGACCGTGCCGTCTACTGTCTTCTTGCCATCCGCACCAAATTTCTCAGACTTAATCGACCGGCCAGAGGAATCATAATAAATAATAGACTTTGTTTTCCACTCAATCTCCATCGACGCTATTGTTCCGTCCCGTCTGTACAGTTTGGTCGTTACAACCGGAATACGGTTGGGATCAGAAATGACAACCGTGCGTACCGATTGTACCGGTCCAAGTAAAAACTGCTTATCCTTATCCAAATCATTCGCCGCCAAGACAGGAGCAGACGTAAAAAGCATTATCATATTAAGACAAATTAACACTTGGGCAAGGATCTTGTTTAGCACGCTAATTCCTCAATTCATCCGACTATAAGCTAGCTGTCGCTTTATCCTCCCTAGCAACTATGCTTGTGTTGTTGTACTGTTCAGTCCGGCCAGATAATTTCTCAGAACGCCGACTACCACTTCATGATCTTCTTTTTGCGGCAACCCGGATACGGCAATCGTTCCTACCGGGCCGACATTTTTAACAATCAAAGGAAACGCCCCGCCATGATCGGCATAGTCCCGCAAGGCAAGACCATACTTATTTTCCAGTGTCTTTTCCTGTTGACGCAGCTTGGTTCCCACATGATAAGAGCTTTTGCCAAAATGGTGAACCACGTTGCTTTTGCGCCGTACCCAGTCGTCATTATCTAGCGTAGTGCCTTCCATCGCCAGATGAAACAGGCACTGCTGATTACGGGCAATGTGAATGACCACCGCTTTGCCCCGGCGTTTTACCTCTTCGTACAGCATCATTCCTACGGTTAACGCCATCTTGGAAGTAAAGGCGGAAAATTGAAGCTCCCTTTCCTCCTGTTCCAATACGACCAGTTCTTGTTCATACTCAGTCACCGTCATTTCATCCCCTCCTGCTACGCAATCGTAAACTATTGTCAATTTCCATTATATACCGGAGGGCAGATAAAAATAAAGCCGGCTTTTGCGACAGTTAGCTTTTCTCGTCTGGTTCCCGGAACATCTCGACAAAGCGGGCGGCCACCGGTGACAGGACCCGTTTCTTATGCCAAATAACCGCCCGGGTGGTGGTAATCAGCGGGCTGGTAATCTGTCTGACACACAGCGCCGAGCCAACAAAAATATGTACCGACGACTGGGGCACAATGGCAATGCCAAGCCCCAGCCTGGCCCAGATCAGGAGCGGCGTAATGTCGTCACTGGTACAGAGGATATCCGGTTCGAATCCCATTTGATGGCAATACTCCAGAATGATATTCTCGTGCCGGCGATGAATAAGCAATGCTTCACTCCGCAGTTCATCCAGCCGCACACTGCCGCCACAGGTTTCTCCAAAAACCGGCGGCTTGGCCACCGCCACCATTGGCTCCTCGGGCAAAGCAATAAAATCATAAAGGGTAAAATCAAAGGGAAACCTCACAATCCCCAGCTCAATAATACCTGCCTGGAGCAACTCCAGAATGCTGCGTGTCTCCCCTTGCCGTAAATCAAACGATACTTTGGGGTATAGCTTGTGAAATTCCTGAATGTGCTCCGGCAAAATGGAGCGGCCCGATGAAGTGATAGTGCCGATGATCAGCTTACCGTTCACTCCTCCGGCGACTTCCCTGATTTCGTCCGTCGTAACCCGCATAAGCTCCAGCATCTGTTCCGCCCGCTTGCGCAAAACGTGACCTGCCTCAGTCAGCGTAACCTGTTTCCGGTTGCGCTCCAGCAGCTTAACGCCCAGCTCCCGTTCCAGCAAAATTAATTGCTGACTAAGCGGCGGCTGGGTAATATGCAACCGTTCGGCTGCCTTGGTGATTTGCCCTTCCTCGGCAACCGTCAGGAAATATTTCAATTGACGAAATTCCATCTCGTCGCCTCCCATCCATTCGAAATACGAATATATAACAGATAAAATAAGTATTTTTCATATATGTCATTCTTTGCTATAATTCTACTTGAAAACAAACCAATATGTCAAAGACGTTCCAGCCTCCCTTTGTATACTTAATACTGTATACAGGCTAGACTGCTGCTGTCTGCAAAGCGAGGAGATATCTATGAAAACCCAACCCATGATTATTCATCATATGGTCAAAGGAGCAGACCTTAACCATCATGACACCTTATTCGCCGGCCGGGGTGCCGAATGGCTGGTAGAGGCAGGGTTTATTGCCGCCGCCAGCCTGACCCAGCCGGAACACATCGTTTGCCTGAATATTCACGGCATGATCTTTACCCGCCCGGTGAAAAAGGGCAGTTTGCTGAAATTCGAAACACGCATCGTCTACGCCGGCCGGACCAGTCTGGTGGCTTATGTACGCGTCGTATTCAGTCAGACCGATGAATTCGTCGTCGAAGGGTTTCTCACTTTCATCCATGTCATCGACGGAAAACCCGTCCCGCACGGCATCACCGTTGAACCGGTAACTCCCGATGAATATGCCCTCTATGAAAAAGGCAAGCATTTGAAGGAACAGGGACACCTGAGCACTAAAAAAATCGGGTAAATTCCCTGAATTTGTTGCCAGGCAAGCTATGATATTTTTAACAGCAATATAAACCGGTATAAAAAGAAGCAAGGGACCCTGCGGTTTGATTTCGCATTCCCTTGCCTCTTTTTGTTTGCTTTACGCCCTGGCGATTACGCTTTGGCTGATGCCTGTAAGCCTGGCAATCTGCCGGGTGGAGATACCCTCGATTTGCTTTATTTTCCTTAACACTTCATCCCGGTCCGTTTTTTTCATCGTCTGAAGCTCCAGCGACGTCCTGCTGTTTGCTAATTGCTGGATCAAAGCCCGTGCCTCCTCGTCCCGCAGCAGGACCGGTTCTTTATACACCAGGCTAGGCACAGCGTTGTCAGACGCCTGCATAAACTGCTTGAATTGCCGGCTCGCTTCTTCATCGTCAGACGAAAACATCTTCAATATGTAAAAAGAATCAACCAGAGGATTTGCCTCAAAATAGGCACTGTAGCTGCTGCTCCACCCCTCGGACAGGCTTTGGATCAAGCCGGCCCTGACCGGATTCTGATGGATATGCCGCAGCACCGTCAACAAATAGCTGTCAGTCTCCACCGGTTCACTCTGAAAACGGTCCTGAAACAAATGGCCGCACCGGTAATATTTGCGATTATACCAGGCCACATAACGGACCCCGATGCGCTTCATAATGGCCCCGATATCTGTCCCGTTCTCTTTGATCACCAGATGGATATGATTATCCATCAGACAATACCCGTATACCTCATAATGACAGTCCGCTTTATAAAAACCTACGCATTCCAAAAACTTTTCCTTATCTTCGTCATCCTCAAAAATAACCTGACGGTTAATACCGCGCAGCAGAATGTGGTATATCCCGCTGCTGCTCTTTTGCCGGGCTTGTCGCGCCATGCTCGTCACCTCAAGATCATTGTAGCACTAAAAGCAGCAAGAATCAAGAGAACCGTCCCCCGGAAAAGATGGCTTGACGATTGACTGTTTACCGTACCGCAACCGGTAGTTGCGGCAAATGAAAAGCAAAGTATATAGTGCAACCGGTCCTTTTCTTCTATAATGAAAGTAAAGCAGGTGCTAACAGCATCCCTGCTCAGCCTGTATAAAGGAGCCATGTACAATGAATATGGAGATTGCCAATCAATTGGTCAGTTTACGCAAAAAGAACGGTCTTTCCCAGGAAGCCCTGGCCGAAAAGCTGGGTATCAGCCGCCAGGCTGTCAGCAAGTGGGAACGGGGTGAAGCCTCGCCTGATACCGATAATCTGATCCAACTGGCCAAATTATATCAAATATCACTGGATGAAATGCTGCTGTTAAAGACGCCGGGAGCACCGGATGAAGAAGAAGCTTCACAGACTAAAACAGACGATCCCGCACCCGACGAAACACCTCCCCCGCAAAGGGGCGCCGGAATTCACCTAAAAAGCAAGGACGGCGAAATATATATTGGCCGGGACGGCATTTATGCCACCGATTTCACCGACACCGTCCACAGCCAGGACACAGCCCGGCTTACCATCAACGGCCAGTCCTACACCTGGCGGGAGGCCCGGGCCAAATGGCGGCACAACTATCCCGCCCGGTTCCCCCTAACCCTGCTGGCCCTGCTCATCTATTTGGGCGTCGGCATGCTCTACGACATTTGGCATCCTACCTGGCTGGTTTTTCTGCTTATTCCACTAACCGGCAAAACGCTCGCTGCCATTCAGCATAAAAACTGGCGAAAGCTCCCTTATCCGCTGATCATTACCGTCATTTATCTTTGTCTGGGCTTTTTGTATCATAGCTGGCATCCCGCCTGGGTTCTCTTTTTGACAATCCCCCTATACTATTCCGGAGTCAGCTACTTTACCGCCAAACGAAGTCCGCAAGAACCTTTATAAGACAAAAACAAGCATACGGTTCCCACCTGAAACGCATATATTAGCTCCGGAACAGGGTTACATCCTGCTCGCGGAGCTTTTGTTTTATCATTGCCTATTAAGCCAACTTGCTGCCCTCCAGCGATCGCAGCCGAACGGCTTTGTCCGTCTGCTCCCAGGGTACGGTCACATCGGTCCGGCCAAAATGTCCATAAGCGGCAACCTGGCGGTACAGTGGCTGCCTTAGGGCAAGCTGTTCAATAATCGCCGCCGGCCGCAGGTCAAAGTGGCGTTCCACAATATCCACCAGTTCCCGGTTGCTGACCAGGCCGGTGCCGAAGGAGTCGACAAAGATGGAAACAGGCCGCGCTACACCAATAGCATAGGCAATCTGGATTTCCAGCCGTTTGGCCAGTCCGGCGGCCACCAGATTTTTCGCCACATAACGGGCGGCATAGGCCCCCGACCGGTCCACCTTGGTTGGATCTTTGCCCGAAAAAGCGCCGCCGCCATGCCGGGCAAAACCGCCATAGGTATCGACAATGATTTTACGTCCGGTCAGTCCGGCATCGCCCTGCGGGCCGCCTACGACAAACCGGCCGGTGGGATTGATCAGTACCTTGGTCCTGTCATCCAGCAGATTTTCGGGAATAGTCTCATTAACAACATAGCGCTGAATATCGGCGGCAAGCTGCTCCTGAGAAACTTCCGGATCATGCTGGGCCGAAATCAGCACCGTATCCACCCGGACAGGCTTTAGCCCATCATATTCCACAGTAACCTGGGTCTTGCCGTCGGGACGAAGATAGGCCAGAGTTCCCTCCTTGCGTACGGCGGTCAGCCGCCGCGCCAGCCGGTGCGCCAGAGCAATGGGCGCCGGCAGATATTCCGTCGTCTCATCCGAGGCATAGCCGAACACAATGCCCTGATCACCGGCGCCGATGGCATCCCATTTTTCCTGGCTGCTGCCTGAACGGCTTTCCAGGGCCTGATTGACGCCCTGGGCGATATCCGGCGATTGTTGATCCAGAGCGACCAACACCGCCGCTGTCGCCGCATCCAGCCCGTATTCCGCCCGGACATAGCCAACCTTAGCGATCGTCTCTCTGGCTATGACAGCTATATTGACCTGGGCGCTGGTGGAAATCTCGCCGGTAATGAGTACCAACCCGGTGGTCACGCTTGTCTCGCAGGCCACACGGCCCAGCGGGTCCTGACTCAGCACCGCGTCCACCACACTGTCGGAAATCTGATCGGCCAGCTTGTCAGGATGCCCCTCCGTCACCGATTCGGAAGTAAATAAATACCGTTGTTTCATGATGCACACTCCTTATCCTTATGATCATCTTGCCGCCGGCTCTGCCGGATTTGTCCAACCAGATCCTCCAACAAGGTTACAGCGCCGTCAAAGCCCAAATAACTCCGGCTAAGCCAGAACCGGTCACCGGCCGGAAAGGAAACAGGCAAAAAGGGAAGCTGCTGCTGTTCGGCCCACGCCTGTTCCAGCAAGCTGCCCAGCACCAGTTCTACCTTGTACCGGCTAAGGCTTGTCACGATGTCCTGCCGGTCTTCACTAAAGACCAGTTCGGTTCCCCAAGAGTTCAGTTCCGCCTCCAGTTGTTCTTGTAGACGCCGCTGCTCTTCCTTCGCCAGAGGATCGGTAACTATTAACAATTTGGGGATTAAGCCCGTCGTCCCGGTCAGAAATTCCTGCAGGCCCAGGATAAAAGAGCTTTCCCCGACGGCGGCGAATTCCCGTTGAACACCGGCGGCAAAATACACCTCGGCCAGTTGATTCAGATAATAATTCTGCCGATGTTCTTCCCGGGCATACAGCCCGGCCAGCTGCTGCGCCGGTAGCTCCAGCCTTTCGCCCAGTTGCTGTAAAAAGCGTTGGGTCGCCGTAAAGCCCACCGGCAAGCGGGACACCTCCAGATAGGGAACGCCCGCCTTTTCTTCCAGATACGCTGCCGCCTTCCTGCCCCAGGGCGAAAGCACCAGCGTCAGTTCGGCCGAAGCCGCCGCCGTCCAGTTATCAATGGTCTGCCCCAGGCCAAACAGCCGGTTAACCCGCAGTCCCGCTTGCTGCAGCAGGGTTTCCAGCGCCAGCAGGTTCCCCTGCCAGAATACATCCTGTCCCGGTATGATGCCCAACAAGTTAATCAATCCCCGTTGCGTATGCTTCTGCACCGGAGCAAGACCAACCGCATAAGCCAGGAGACCCTGCACCACCGCTTCATAGCCCTGGTGCACATCGCCCTTAAAGCCCGGCGCCGCCACCTGCAGCACCGGATAGCCCTGCTCCCGCGCTTCTTTGGCCATGGCCGGAATATCGTCGCCGACCAGTTCGGTGGCGCAGCCGGACAACACGACATAAGCGTCGGCTTCTATCGTTTTTACCGTATTCTTTATTTGTTCCCGCAGCCGGGAAGCACCGCCAAACACGATTTGCTTTTCCCGCACATTGGAGGACGGCAGCGCCGCCCGCTGTCCCTGATAACCGCCCTGCTTTCCCAATCCCAGTTCTTCCTGACGGCCGCAGCCGGCCGTGGAATGAACAATGGGCAAAAGCCCCTCTACCGCCCGGACAGTCTGAATGGCGCCCAACAGCGCGCAATGGTTGCGGCAGCTTTCTATGATGCGGCTCATTTATTTCACCTCCAGCTTGATATGCCAGTTGGCTTTCTTTTGATACCAGCCATCCTTATACGCTGTCCCGCGGTAAGTTCCCAGTGTCCGGACAAAGGCAGGATTAGCCAGTGCCTTGCGGGCTTGCCGCTCCAGCGTTACCGCCCCTTGATACCCCAGCAGCGGCGTCCTTTCCAGCGCCACCGCGGCAACTCCCAGCCGGGCTGCCCACTGGGCGCCGTCGGCCCGGCCGATATAAAGCTCGGGAGCATGCCGGTGCAGCAAATTCACCTCTTCAAAGACCTGCCCTGCCCCCACCTGCACCGGCAGGTCCGGCCGGCGTGCCGCCAACGCCGACAATTCCTGGCGGTGCAGTTCATCCACATGCTCCACCGTCAGTCCGGCAAGCCGGCCACCCAGTTCTTCCACCAGCTCGGCCGTACGCCAGGCGATAGCCGGCGGCAGGGAAAGATAGACCGTCTTATGCCGCAAACTGCTGTTATTCACCACCGGCTGCAGGGCTGCCGCTTCCGCCCGGTGCAAAGCTTCTACCGCATCGCTTACGCCAAAGGCCTCCCCCAGCGCTGCCAGCCACCGGTAGGTGCCGTTTATCCCCACAGGCGGCGCTGCCTGCAGATATTTTGTCTGCCAGGCTTCCTGCAGCGCCTGCCCCAGAAAATCCGTCTCATCCCGGTTGAGCGCGATAGCCACCGCGCCGGCGGCCGCTTCCACTCCGGCCCAGCCCCTCTCCTGCGGTACAATCACCGCCGGTATGCCCAGCAGAGCCAGCAACCGCCTGATTTCAGTCAGATCGGCCGGCTGCTCGTCAAGAGCCAATACCTGGACAGTATTTGCTGCAGCCTGCTTATGAGCCGGCGGCAGCTGCTTCAACAAAGCGTATAAAGCGGTATCACTGCCGCCGATGGCCGCCTGCGAACGGAAGCCGTCGGTATAGACCGGAACAATGCGGGCCTCCAGTTCCTCTGACAATTCCAGCGTTACGGCCGCCACATCATCATTGTTAATAGCAACCACCGGTGTGGTAATCACCAGAATGAGCGAAGGGTGATGGCGGTTGTATAGCGCCACGATAGCGTCCCGCAGGCTTTCTTCCCCGCCCATGATGGTATCGCGCTCCGCCAGATTACTGACCACCCAGGGCTGCTTATTTCCACCGTTCAGCAAGGCGGCGGCACAGCCACGGGGGCCGTGGATCACCAGGCCGGTGTCCGGCAAGGCACTAAAGCGTTGCAATACCTGCAGCACATCATCGGCATGGGTTTCCGAAAATATCCGGATTCGCTGCTGCGCCCCCTCCGGCCCGTCAAATTCCCGCAGCAGGTCGGCGGCACTGCCCTGATAGGCGCTGATGGTGTTAAGTCTTTTTTCTCTGATGGGAATAGATTTTTTCTGAAATACTGCCATAGTCAGTTTCCTCCCGCCTATATCGCTTCGCCCTGCCGCACTACGGCTGTCCGGGCGTCCAAAACCCGGTCGCCCCAGTCCCTGGCCCAGCTCCGTAAATCGGCTGAAGCCAGCGGACTGGGTACGCTTAACTCGTCAGTGGTCGCAATGTAGTTCGCCAGATCCCGGTACAACCGGGCATGATCCGACTGCGGCGCGGCTTCGATCACCGTCTGTCCGTACAGCTCGCTTTGCGATACCACCAGCGACCGGGGAATGTAGCCGACCACTTTGGTCGATGTCCGGGCGGCAAAATCATCGACAATAGCCTGGGAATAGGCGGCGGACAACCCATTGGCGATTATGCCGCCCAGCAGGGCGCCGCCGCTGGGTGCATACTTGTTAATGGCTTTAAACAGATTATTGGCGGCATAAATGGCCATAAAATCGGAAGAGCTTACCACAAAGACCCGGTCGGTAATGCCTTCCCGGATGGGAACGGCAAAGCCGCCGCATACCACATCACCCAGTACGTCATACAGAACATAGTCGGGTTTGTATTCTTCGAATAAATTAAATTCCTGCAGCAGGCTCACCGCCGCATTAATGCCCCGACCGGCACAGCCCACCCCCGGCACCGGCCCGCCGGCTTCAATGCACAACACACCGCCAAAGCCGGTTGCCGAAATATCCTCCAGGCGCGGCTGGGACTGATCCCGCATACTGTCCAGTACCGTCGGCAGATACTTGCCGCCGCGCAGCGTATTGGTGGAATCGCTCTTGGGATCACAGCCGATCTGAATAACCCGGTAGCCTGCCTCAGCCAGGGCGGCGCTGATATTGGAGGTGGTGGTCGATTTGCCAATCCCGCCCTTGCCGTAAATCGCTATATGTTTCGCTTTTTTACCTGCCATTTTTCTCTTCCTTTCCTTTAGGGAACCGTTCTCCCGCCAATCAAATAGACCACGCAAAAAAGCCAAGCGAATTCTATTACAGAATGGCTTGGCCTGCAGTCTGTCTGCTCAGCTTCCGGATTATCCCGGAGTGGTTTCAGTATAGCAAATCGGTTCAGGCGCGTAAGTCGCCATTGCGACATAGTCTTTAAAGAAATCCTCTTAAAACAAGCTATTCGCCAAAATTGACCTCATTCCGGACACCGTATTTTTTCAAAGCCAGCGCCCCGCCCCAGCGGAGCAGCTTATCGGAAAGAAAGCCCATAACCCCAAGCACCACCAGACCGGTAAAAATCCAGTCGGTACGAAAATACAGCCGGGAGGTAAAAATCAGATAGCCGATGCCGGCCTTGGCCGCCAGCATTTCCGCCGCGACAATGGACGTAAAAGCCGCTCCCAGCCCAAGGCGGACGCCGGTGAATATGTGCGGTACAACCGAGGGAATCATGACATGAAAAAATATTTGCCCCTCCGAAGCGCCCAGCGAACGGGCCGCCTGGATTTTATCCTTGCCCAGGCTCAGCACGCCGGCCGCCGTATTAATGACCACAATAAAAAAGGTGGAATACAGAATCAGGATAATCTTGGATTCTTCGCCGACGCCAAACCACATAATAAACAGCGTCAGAAAGGCGATGGCCGGAATAGCCCGGAAAAAGTTAACAAAGGGCTCCGCCAGTTCCCGGACAACCTCGCTGCGGCCGATCAAGAGCCCCACCGGCACAGCCAGCAGCGAACCAAGCAACCAGCCGCTGTATACCCGGAGCAGACTAATCAGCATAAACCAGATCAAGGTCCCGTCCTGAATGATCTCCCACGACCCGATTACCGTTTGGCCGATGCCGGGGAAAAAAGACGGGGGATAAAACAGGGCCACCCCATTCCACAAAACCGCCAGCAGCAGCCAGGTCAAAACCCCCTTTTGCCGCAGCAGCCGAATCGTCTGCCGTATTTTTTTCCAGCCTGCGCCTGCCAGTGGCGTTCCTTGTTCTTCCAGAACAGCCAGTTCCACCGGATACTCCTTTGCTCTGCCTAACACCGCTAAATACCTCCTCCGAAATCAAAATACCCCAGCAGCTCCAGATATTGCTGAATAAACGCTTGATCCGTCTCCCGGCGGGGATAGGGAAACTCAACCCAGCAGGTTTTCACAATGCCGGTCTGGGGGAACGCCGCCAGAATGCTGATTTT
This sequence comes from Propionispora hippei DSM 15287, assembly GCF_900141835.1. Classification (NCBI taxonomy): domain Bacteria; kingdom Bacillati; phylum Bacillota; class Negativicutes; order Selenomonadales; family Sporomusaceae; genus Propionispora; species Propionispora hippei. Next base: position 28,899 of record NZ_FQZD01000022.1, read on the forward strand.
TTCTCCCAGCAGCAGTGCTTCCTGAATATCGTGGGTGACAAACACAATGGTCTTGGCCGTCTTTTCCCAGATCCGGATCAGCTCCCGCTGCATAATTTTTCTCGTCTGGGCATCCAGAGCCCCGAACGGTTCATCCATAATTAGAATAGCCGAGTCGTTGGCCAGCAGACGGGCCAGTTGGACCCGCTGCTTCATCCCGCCGGAAAGCTCGTGGGGATATTTGCTCCCGTGACTGGACAAACCCACCAGTTGCAGATATTCCTGGGCGATAGTCCGCCGCTTTTCTTTGTCAACGCCCTGCATCCGCAGTCCGAACTCCACGTTTTCGGTTACCGTAAGCCAGGGAAACATGGCCGCATCGGCATTTTGAAAGACTACGCCGCGGTCCCGGCCCGGCCGGACCACTTCCCTGCCGTTCACACTGACCGTGCCGCTTGTTTTGGGCAAAAATCCGGCAATGATATTGAGCAGGGTAGACTTGCCGCAGCCGCTGGAACCCAGCAGTACATGAAACTCTCCCTGCATAATCTCCAGATTGATATTGTCCAGCACCGGCCGGCCAGTCTCCCGGCCGGACCCTTCATAGCTTTTTGACAGGTGCTCAATATGAATGGCTAAGTCCCGCATAACGATCCCTTCACTTTCCGCTGTAAGTAACTGTTTCCGGCAAGGCTTTGCGCAGAGGGTCCAGCGCCAGATAATCCCGGACAGCGTATGAATTTTTTATCAAACCGTTTTGATAGGACCAGGCGGCGATATCCTGAATATGGTCATAATCAGCCTGGGAAAAACGGATATGATAGGTATAGGTTTCCAGCGTCTTCAGCACATCCTCTTTGGGCAGCTTCAAATCCTGATAAGCAATGTCCGCCGTTTCTTTAGGATGCTGGGCAATGTATTCGGAAGCCTCGTTTAGGGCTTTCAGGAAATTCTCCACTTCCTGCGGGTGCGCTTTGACAAACTGGTCTTTAAAGGCCAGATAGCCCTTCATTTCAAAATCAATGAGATGAAAATCGCCAAGCTCTCTGATGCCCGCTATCTCCAGTATTTTGCTTTTGTTTGACTTATCGCCCCAGACCGCATCGGCCTTGCCGGTCTGAACGGCGGCAAGCATCTCGGCATTGGAACCAAAATACTGCATGTGCACCGCTTTGGGATCTACGCCGAACTTTTTGAAGGTTTGCGCCCAAACGTATTCGTTGACCGTCCCTTTTTGAGCGGCGATGTGCTTACCGGTCAAATCGGCCGGGCTTTTAATATCCGGTCCTACCACATATAGCGAGGCCCCATCCAGGGACGGTGTGGCAATATAGGAGACAATCCGCAGATCGCTCTCTTTACCCAGCCGGCTGGCCAGGGCATAGTCCATCGCCTGGCCGCTGTCCACCTGATCAAGAATTAAGGCGTTGATGGTATCAATGCCAAAGGAAAAGGTTTGTACATCGGCGTCAATATTGTATTTTTCAAAAAAACCTTTGGCCTTTGCCACGCGAAACTGAAAGGAAAATGGCGATGAATCGGCGCCAATCCGGATGGCAAACCGGCTGTTGCCCGCCTGTTTATCCAAGGCGCCGCCTGTACCGCCACAGCCGGCCAGACCAATCACGCCCAGTATGATTAATAATACCGCCACCAATATTCGTCCGCTCGTCTCTTTCACTCTCTTTGCCACTTCCTTCACTCTCCATTTATCATATAAGTTGCTTTGATTTCTCTGCCCGCTACTAGGTAACCACTCTTAACTAACCAATTGCCGCAGCCGGTCGGCATCGACAATTTCCAAAGCGTGTTTTTTGATACGAATCAAACCGGCCCGTTTAAAATTCCCCAGCACCGTCGTTACCGTCTGCCGGCAGGAACCAATCATATCGGCCATTTCCTGATGGGTCAGATAAAAACTGACCCGCTGTCCGCCGTCCCGCTCCGGCCTGCGGCCCTCGGCCAGCCGCAGCAGCAGCCAGGCCAGACGGCTGTCGGCACTGGCAACAACCAAGGTCTGCAGCCCGTATTCATAGTTTCGCACCAGTTGACAGTGAATCGCCGCCAGCTTGACGGCTAACTGCGGATACTGATGCAAGAGGCGCAGAAAAACTTCCTGCTCAATCCGCCACAGGGTTCCCGGTTCCAAAGCTTCGGCAAAAACGCCCCGTCTTTGTCCCAGCAAAACCGCCGGTACGCCGATCATCTCGCTCGGCCCGCAAATAGAAACAATGACGACCTTGCCCAGCGAGGTGGTATGATAATGCTTCACATGGCCGCTTTCAATCAGATAGACATGGTCTGTCTCGTCATTCTCCCTGAACAGAATATGACCGGCTTTCACCGTCAGCACCCGGCCGGATTGTTTGAGAAGATTGATTTCCTCTTCGGTAAAATGAGGCACTACATAATTCATTCTCCACCCTCCCGACAATCTTTTATCCTATACATAAGAAAAACTGCAGACTGAATCGCAAAAAATTCAGCCTGCAGTTTTTTCTGCTCAGCAGCGACAGTTTTTTTGTTTTTCCCGCCGTTATATGGCGATCCGGTAATCGGCGATCCGGTCAAGATAGTCGCCGTCGGCGTCATAGAGATAATCAAAAAACCGTCCTTCATCATTGGTCGTATGATAAAATTGCTCGTGGGTAATGCCATAGCGCACTAAAATTTTATAGGCTTTTAGAAATAAATCAATAAACCACTCGGTCGTTGGCGCCCGGTGTCCCTCCAGCGCCGCCCCCGGCTTAGGCATCCAGATCTGGGGCACCGCCACCACGCCCAGCGAAGCCAGGTATTCGATACCCTCCAGCAGTGTTTCCTTGGTTTCGATGCCGGCGACAAAATAAGAACGCACATTGCCTTTGCCGAACACCTCTACTTCATACTTTAACGTGTCCACCCAGTTTTGGTAGCCGCCGCATATTTTATGCTTGCCCGGACAGATTGCCTTAAAGATGTTTTCATCCCAGATCTCCATGTTGGTGGCAATCCGGCTGTAGCCGGCTTCCTTGTATTTATCAATGACCTCCAGATCCAACGGCGCTCCGATGCAGGCCGTGCCGCCGAAATCGTCCAAACCGGTGGTCTCCCGGATGGCTTCGGCCACATCAATATAATATTCCACCTCGCGCCGTTCCGGAATAAAACCGCCGGTAATCGTCAGATGATTACAGCCTTCGGCATAGGCCGCCTTGGTCACTTCGGCAATTTCGGCCGGCGTTTTCCAGGAAATCCCCTGCCGGTCGGCATAGTTGGCCTTGGTGGCGTTAATATTGCAAAACCGGCAGTCCAGATTCTTTTCCTGCAGCGAGCATTCGTTGCTATAGGCCACCGTGATTTTGGAAGACCCCACATACTGGGCGATGGTCGACATTTTCTTGCCGTTGCTGGTGTGTTGGTTGTAGTATTTCGGCCGTTTTTCAAACTTCACCTCGAACAGTCTTGTCTGGCGGTCATGCAGATAAAACCGTCCGTTTTCCCCGGTAATCGAATAGCGCGACTGGGGATCGTAGGAAAAGGCGTACCGGTAGCCGCTGGGCGAGCGGAAAGCCTGCGGCAGATTGGTGTCCTTATAGGCCTGATGATTATTGTAAAAGCATGCCTGCACCTGTTCCAAATATTCGTTTTCAAAATCCAGTTGCTGAAACAGGCTCACCTCGGCATGAATGCCTTCGTTAAAAACGCCTACCCGGATTTCCATTTCTTTTAATAATTTTTCGCGATCCGTTTTGTTTACATGGTTGGCTTGGGCCGTCACCGTCATCACTCCCGTCTTTATTACCCCTGCTCGCTGCTGCCGACGGACAAGCCGGCCGCTGCAATAAAAAAGCCGGATAATTCCTCCTTAGCTTTACGGAGAAATATCCGGCCTGCAGTCGTCTGCTCAACCTTGCGCCCTTGTCTAGGCACCAGCGATGGTATTATTTGTAATGATAAACGAACACCTGCCAACAGTAAGTCGTCTGCACGACATGTTGTAAAATATTTTGTTATTGTAGCTATATACTATACCAGGTTAGCCCTGCAAGTAAATAGTATCTTGTAAATAAATCAGCGGGTTCCTTAGAAAGCTTTCCACGCCCATCCCTTTCGAGCCACCGGTCAGTCCCGTTTTTGCACCGCCTCGATAGCCACTTTTACGGCCGACGTGCTGCCGAAAACGGCGATCATGGTAATATGCTGCGGACAGGAGCCAGCGATTTCGGTAACCATCACGTTGGCCACTTTTTCAGCGATGTCGGCGGCAACCAAAATTTTGGCCAATTGTCCCTGAATTAAGCCCACCGCTTCCACCCGGTGTGTCTCCAGATAGGCGGCAAGTTCCCGGTCATGGATTTTTCGTTTTAAAATTTGAAGGCTGCCCGGCGAAGGATTATGAATCAGTTCACAGTTCAGCACCTGCTGTCTCCCCTCTCTGCCCGAGTGATGGACCGCCCGTCAGCCGCCAACCTGACAGGACAGCCCCGAAAGTCTGGCCACATCCAGCAGCTTGAGCATATCCTGGCTGTTCAGCGGTTCGATGCCGCTGAACTCATAGTCTTGCTCCAATTCCTTATATTTGCTTTCTCCCAGCCGGTGATAGGGCAACAGGTGCAATTCCCTGACACCGGGCAGCGACGCCGCATAGGCGGCAATGCTGGCGATCTCGCCGGGAACATCGTTAAAGGTGGGTACGACCGGCACCCGGATAATCAGCGGTGTACCGGCAAGCGCGATTTTCCGCAAATTCTCCAGGATCAGGTCGTTGGGCCGTCCGGTATAGCGCTGGTGCTTGGCCGGATCGACGTGCTTAAGATCGCACATGGCCAAATCCAGCCAGGGCAGCAGTTCCTGAATAGTAGGATAGGCGGCAAAAGCGCTCGTCTCAATCGCCGTGTGAATATTTTCTGCCTTGCAAGCCTGGAGAATGGCCAGGGCAAATTCGGGTTGAAATAAAACCTCGCCGCCGGACAGCGTCACCCCGCCGCCGGACCGCCGGTAGTAGATAACGTCTTTGCGTATTTCAGCCATCAATTCCCCCACCGACATGCGCCGGCCAATGGTCACTTGTACGCCGCGCCTGGTAACAACCTGCGGCTCAGGCCGGATATTTTCCGGATTGCAGCACCACTTGCAGCGCAAGGGACAGCCTTTTAAAAAGACCAGCGTCCGGATGCCGGGCCCGTCATGTACGGAAAAGCGCTGAATCTCCGCTACAATTCCCGTCATATTATATAGTTCCTGCATAATAGCCTCCATCCATGTATTGCTGATACAAGCGATGCTCAAGTATACAGCGGAAACCGTACTTGAGCATCGGCTTGTTTACAGGATTAGTTAAACATTTGTTCCGTGCGGTTGATGATGTCATCTTGCAGGCTCTTGTCCAGGGAAATGAAGTGGGCGCTGTAGCCGGCTACCCGGACTACCAGATTGCGGTATTGGTCGGGATTCTTTTGCGCGTCCAGCAAGGTTTCCCGGCTGACTACATTGTACTGTACATGCATGCCCTTCTGATCAAAGTAGCCCCGTACGAGAGCAGCCAGTTTTTCCAGACCGGCCCGGCCGCTTAAAGCGGAAGGATGGAATTTCTGGTTAAACAGCGTGCCGTTGGAAGCAATGGCATGATCCAGAGCAGCAACCGAGTTGGCGGCAGCCGTCGGCCCGTTCACATCGCGGCCGGAAACAGGCGATACGCCGTCAGCCAGAGGCTCGCCGTTCTTGCGTCCGTCAGGCGTTGCCCCGGTTTGACCGCCCATCGGCACATTGGCGGATACGGGATACAAGCCGGGCTGGAATTTACCGCCGCGGGTATTTTTGTATTTTTCAACGGCCCGGCAATAGGTCAGAGCGGCATAACGGGCCAGTTCATCGGCTTCGGCCACATCATTGCCGAACTTAGGTACCGTATCAATATCCTGCAGCAGCTTGTCGTATTTACCGCCTGCCGTCGCCGGAGCGGCTGCCGGCAGACCGTTCTTCGCGATTTGCTGCAGTTTGTCGAGTTGTTCCGGCGTAATCTTTTTGCCGTCGGCCAGCATCCGGCGAATGACTTCCTCGATGATATCGGGGCTAACCTGGGCATGGCCGCTGCCGCTAGGGGCACCGCCAAAGTTTTGCTCCACCGCTTCCTTGATCTGCGCCAGGGTATAAAGCTTACGGTTGAAGACCAGTTCTTTGATGCTTAGCAGCGAATCGCCCACATTGGCTACGCCAACGCCCTGCGGACCGGTAAAGTTGTACCAGGCGCCGCCTTCCTGAATGGACTGGCCCCGGCCGATGCAGTCATCGACCATGGAGGAGACAAACGGCAGCGGGCAGCGGGCGCCATGGGCTAAATCGACGGCATTATCCGCATTGGCCAGCAGGCCGACACAATATTCCATTTGCTCGTGATAGGCCTTTTCAATTTGTTCAAAAGAGGTGAAAGAGGTGAACTCACCCGTTTGCGGTCCGACCTGAACACCGTCCAGCCTGCCGTTATACATAACCAGTTCCAGGACTTTTGCCATATTGAAGAATGCGGCGTCATGCCAGCCTTCGGTTTTGCCGCCCTTTTGCGGTTCCACGCAGCCGATAATGCCGTAATCCCGGGCATCTTCCAGGGTAAGTCCCCGGTTGACCAGGGCGGGAATGATAATTTCGTCATTGTAATAGGCCGGCATGCCTAAGCCAAGACGGGAAACCTCCGCCGCTTTAATAAGGAATTCATTGGGCGATTTATTCCAGACCCGGATGGAAATGGACGGCTGCGGCAGTTTGGTGTGAGCGCTGGCTTCCAGGCAGGCAATGCTCAGTTCGTTGGTCGCATCAATCCCTTCCTGGTCCTGGCCGCCGACGATAAGGTTCTGAAACATCGGATAGCCGCCGAAGCCCTTGGTGGAACCGGAATCGCGCACTTTATTGATATCGTTGAATTTGACCCACAGGCAGTCCAAGAGTTCCTGGGCGCTGTCTTTAGTCAGACGGCCCACAGCCATGTCCATTTGGTAATAGGGATACATGTATTGATCAAACCGCATGGGGGAAATGGAATGTCCGTTGGATTCAATCTGGATAATGGCTTGCACAAACCAGAAGGACTGGAGCGCTTCATAAAAGCTGCCGGCCGGATTGGCCGGGACAGTGCGGCAGTTGCGGGCTATCGTCTGCAGTTCCTGGCTCCGTTTACCGCCGGCTTGGTAAGCCATCGACTCGGCCAGATCAGCAAAACGGTTGGCAAACCGGATAGCCGCCTGTGAGGTAATAATCACAGCATCGAGGAAGTTGCGTTTTTTGATAAAATCCGGGCAGGCGCGGTCAGCCTCAGCCAGCGCCTGTTCCGCTTCGCGGATGATTCCGTTAAAGCCGATTTTCAACACTTTTTCATAATCGACGCTGATATGGCCCACACCGTTAAAATAATAGTTGCCAACGGTGAATACGTTATGGCTCATCGCCAGTTTGGTTTCCGGATACATGTATTCGGTAGCCAGTTCGTTAACCGTTTTGCCGCCCCAGTAAGCAAAGACCTGAGTCAGCTTTCGTTTGGTTTCTTCACTGATATTGAACACGTCGCCAGTCCGTTTGGCCAGCGTATCAAATTCTTCGGTAAGCCACTGGAAGGAGAATTCCGGGAAGATCTGCGTCGACCGGGGCGCTACCGTGAGATTGCCCACAATTAATTCATCTTCGCGGATGACAAGAGTCATATGATCCAGGATATGCTCCAGGGCTTTGGCCCGGCGTAAAGTGATCGGCAGCGCTTCCGTCTGCTGGTATGACTCGGTAATCAGGCAGGCGCGTTCCGCCTCCACTTCGGGGTTTCTCGCATACAAGGCGTCGATCAGTTTCTGAACTCTCGGACTTTGATTCACGGGAGAAATATCAAGTACCTGTTTCACCTTTAGAACCTCCTAATATAGTAAAATATGGTCATCCTTTTACCTGGTAGTCAAGACCGTAAAACTTTCCTCAGGCAACCTCGTCCGGCGCCAGGCCGGCATAAGCCTGGGTTAGAAGAATCGCCAGTTCCTGCAAAGAAGGTACCACCGGATTAGTGGCCGTACATTTATCGTCAAGCGCAGCCTGGCACATGGCCGGCAGTTCCCGGAAGAAAGCCTCCCGGTCAATGTCCATTTGCGCCAGACTGCCGGGTATACCGATACTGCCGATCAGGATGCGCACCGCCAGCAGCAGGCGCCGCACTCCGTCCGCCTGGTTGGCGGGCGAAAGTCCCAGCAAGCCGGCCAACCGGAAGCATCGCCGGGCAACCACAGGGCTGGCGGCATTATAGCCGATCACTCCCGGCAGCAGCAGGGCATTGGCCCGGCCGTGGGGAATATGGAAGCTGCCGCCCAAAGCATGGGCCAGAGAATGGTTAATGCCCAAGGAAGCGTTGGTAAAAGCCATCCCCGCCAGGCAGGAGGCATCGTGCATCTGTTCCCTGGCCTCTTTGTCCTTGCCGTTTTTTACCGTCCGCGGCAAATAAGTGAATACCAATTCAATGGCCTTTTCCGCCAGCGCATCGGTATAGTTGGATGCCTGGGTCGAAAAGTACGCTTCCAGCGCATGGGTTAAGACGTCAATTCCCGTATCGGCCGTCACGACCGGCGGCACCGATTCGGTAAAGGCGGCATCCAGAATGGCAATATCCGGCACCAATTGATCATCGACAATGGCCAGCTTTTTTCCGTCCACCGTCACGATGGAAAAATTGGTAACCTCCGAGCCGGTGCCGCTGGTAGTAGGAATAGCAATAAATTTAATAGCTTCCCGGTCCGGCAGCGCCTGTTTCACGCAATACAGGATGCTTTTCGCCGTGTCAATGGTCGATCCGCCACCGACGGCAATCACCAAATCGGGCGAGTAGGCCAGCAGGGCCTCTGTCCCCCGGGCCACCAGCGATACGTCCGGATCGGGGCGTATATCGGCAAACAAACGGTAATCCATTTGGGCCGATAGTCGCTGGAGAATGGACGTCAACAACTCGCTGTCTTTCATAAACGGATCGGTAATGACCAGCGCTTTTTTCGCCCCGCACTGTTCGATCACCTCGGCGGTCGCGACACCATAATACAGCACCGGACGGACCTGAAACACATTGGCAGCCACTCACAGCCCCTCCTTTCTTTATTCAAATTCAATGGTGTCAATAATACCGACAATGGACATATCGCTGACCATACGGGGATCGTTATCCACGCTGCCGCCCCAGTCCACCAGCACGCAGTCTCCCACGCCGGCTCCCACGCAGTCCAGTGCCACATACGGCGGCTCATGGTTCATCAAATTTCTATGCTCATCCACCGATTTAATCACGAGCAGTTTGCCGCCTACCAGTTTTTCCGCTTTTTGCGTGGCGACTACTTTAGCGATCACTTTGGCCAAGTGCATGCTGACACATCCTTTATTTGGTCTGACTGATAATGCTGCGCACCAGCGCTTCGATATCCAGTACGTCCGCCTTGGTGCTCACGGCCGGACCGGCCGGGGCCGGCAACGCCGGAGTGGGGCGGACCCCATAAGCGACACGACGTATATTGATTAAGTTCAGCGGGCCCACATTATCGGAAGTGGAGCTTCGGCCTGCCGCTCCGCAGCCCAGAGTCAACGCCGGTACCAGATTCGTGGTGGCTCCGATGCCGCCCAGCGCCGCCGGAGTGTTGACCAGCAGCCGGGATACGTTTTTCTTGAGTGCGAATTCTCGGATTACCGCTTCATTTTTCGAGTGAATGGTCATGGTATGCCCTTTGCCTTCATTGTGCAACAATTCCAGGCAGCGCAGGCAGGCCCGTTCCCAGGTGGACTCGGTATAAAAAGCCAGTACGGTGGTCAGCTTTTCCCGGCTGTACGGATTATCGTAGGAAACGGTGTCCTGGAACGAAACCAGCACCTTGGCATCGGCCGGCACCGACAAGCCGGCCAGCACAGCCACTTCCTGGGCATTGCGTCCGACAATGGCCGGATTCATCGTTTTATTGGGCCGCAACAGAAGGCGGCCTAACGTCTCCGATTCAGCTTCACTGAGGAAATAAAAGCCCCGCTGTTTCATCTCGGCAATGACCGCATCCCGGATGATTTCCTCAACCACAATGGATTGCTCCGACGCACAAATCACACCATTGTCAAAGGTTTTACTCTCCAGAATCTGCTGTACTGCCTGGGGAATGTCGGCTGACCGCTCGATAAAGGCCGGACCGTTGCCCGGACCTACCCCAATGGCCGGGGTACCGGAACTGTAAGCCGCCCGGACCATCGCCTCGCCGCCTGTGGCGAGAATCAGGCTGACGTCCTTATGTTTCATTAACGCGTTCGTGCCGTCAATCGTCGGAATGGTCAGGCAGCTTAGGATGCCTTCCGGCGCTCCGCTGCGCGTCGCCGCTTCCTGTAAAATCCGCACCGTTTCCCGGATGCACCGTACCGCTGTCGGATGAGGTGAAAAAATAATAGCATTACCCGCTTTCAGCGCGATCAGTGCTTTAAAAATGACGGTCGAAGTGGGATTGGTTGACGGGATAAGCGCGGCAATGACTCCTACCGGCACACCGACCTCCACGATTTTTTTCTCCTGGTCGTCGTGGAGAATGCCTACCGTTTTCAAACCTTGCATGGATTCATACACCGTCCGGGCGGCAAAGGTGTTTTTAACCACCTTGTCTTCCCACTTTCCGTAACCGGTTTCCTCCTTGGCCAGCCTGGCCAAATGCTCGGCATTGTCTAAGGCGGCGGCGCACAGGGCGGCAACAATTTGATCGATTGTCTCCTGCGCATATTCACTGAACCGGACCGCGGCCTGTTTGGCCTGTTTTACTTTAGCTCTGACTTCCTGGATGCTTTGTAAATCTTTATCGAAATCCATCGCTCATAACCTCTTTAGTTTGATTTTGGCTGCTATCCGGCAGGCTGCAGCGTAATGCCCTGCTTCTTGATGTATTCCTGGGCCAACGGCGTCACAATAGCATTTTCCTTGACTGTCACCGTGGTTCCCGGCGCCACGTCGCTAAGCTCCTGCCAGGTAATAACCGGCTGACTGACCAGATTTTTCACCGTCCGACTTGTTTGTGGTTTTGCTGCAGGGCTTTGCGCCGTTTTGTCAAACACACCGGGATACAGTGTCCGCTCCATAACCGGGGTGAATTCGCCGGAATCAACCAGCGTCGCACCCAGCCGGCCAAGCTGTTGCTCATAATTCAGCAACATAGCATTATAGGCCGGATTGGCCTGATAGCCCAGCTCGCGGGTATGGTCATTGTCAGGATGGTAATTGTCCTTGACGCCAATCAGCGGCAGTCCCCGCATCAGTACGGCGGCAATGCCGTTGGTGACCAGATTGTCCTGAATACCCAGCGACGCCTTGGCCAGCGTGTTTCGGGTAAACACCGGCACAACTCCCAGATGAGCCGTCTGGATAAACCGCCGCATGGCGGCTTCTTCAGTCAGGAGCCTTGCCCCCAGCCGCTGAACAAACAGCTCGGGCGCCAGTTGGCCAAAGGCCGGAGACACCACAATTTTCGCTTCCGTAATCAGCAAACGATCAACCAGCTTCAGCCACTCGTCAGCTTTAGCCGCCGCCGCGCCGCCGGTAAAAAAGATAAGGGTGTTTTTATTGAGTACTGGCAGCAAGGCCTGGACGATCCGCTGCAGCAGGTCGGATTCAAGTGGTATAGTCGTCATACCTCACACCTCCACCGAGGGGATGGACAGCGCAATTCCAATAGGGGTCACCAGCAGGGGATTCTCCGGCTTATAGGTCTTGATGCCTGTATATGCCTCGAATACGTCCTGAATTCCTTTTAAACAACTGGCACCGCCGGCTAAATAGAGCGCCCCGACTTTTTCCCGTAAATTGGATTTAGTAATCTCGGCCATTTTCTCGATGACCGGATGAACCATGGTAAACACCCGGGAATAGTTCTCCGGCAGCACTTTGTAGTCTTCCGCCTGGTCAAATTCCAGACCGGTATTGCCGGCGACCACCAGTGTCATATGAGTACCGCCGGTAGGCTCATCCACCGAGTAAACCACCTTACCGGCCCGGAGCAGCGAAATACCGGTTGTACCGCCGCCAATATCGACCACGGCACCATCGGTTACCTGCATCATCAGGGCTGCCGCTTCCGGCTCATCAATGACTTTGACGACGCGGAACCCGACGGCCGACACCACATTGGCAATAACCTTTACATTACCGGGCAGAATGTTCGGCGGAATAGCGGTAGCCGCCTCTGTCAGGGTCAGCCCCAATCGCTTTTCCAGAGCTTCCTTCAGCTCGGCCAGAATGTTCACGGCTTCCATAAAGCCGACGACGATGCCGTCCCGGACCACATGGGCCGGCCACGAGGCGAACGCCACGGGTTGATTCCGGTTATCCAGCACGGTAATCACGATATTAGAGGTGCCCAGATCGACACCTACTTTTAACGGTAATGCCAGGTCAGTCGGTGAAAAGCTCGCGATTTGCTGCGTCGCTTCCATACGGGTCAAATATTCGTTGACAGCCTCCATCGAGGCGGGCGGATAAGCTTTTTTCGCGACGCGCTTCATAGCAGTCTCGCCGTCATGCCGTTTTTCAAATCGGCCGCATTGGCCTCATCCACGTCCAGATGAAATTCCAGCGCAGCCTGATCACTGACCCGGACAACCACCTGCCGGAACACGCACTGCTTTTCCCCGCCCGCTTCCAAAGCAATCAGTTGTCCGTCGGACACCTGAAAACGCTTGGCATCGGCCGGCGTCATATGCAGGTGGCGCTTGGCCACAATGACCTTGCCCTGCATGACCAGCATGCCCTTGGGGCCGCTGACACAAAGGCTGGCACCGCCTGTTAAGTTCCCCGATACCCGGACCGGCGGCTGAATGCCGAGCGCCATGGCGTCATGGCGGCTGATTTCAATCTGGCTCTCTTGCCGGACCGGTCCCAATACCCGCACATTGCTAAAGCAGCCTTTCGGACCGGCAATGCAGACAGTCTCCCGTGCGGCGAACTGTCCTGGCTGGCTAAGCTCCTTAAGCACCGTCAACGGATGCTCCTTGCCAAATAACAGTTCCAGGTCGGCCTGATTCAAATGGATATGCCGGTTGGAAATCCCGATAGGTATGGTTCCGTTGGCTTCCGTTTCTTCCAACCGGGACAAAATCTCTACAACAGCTTCCTCCCGGGTCCATTCCACGTAAAATTCCTCACTTTCCTCGCCCATGTATGCAAAGCTTTACGGACTGCCCCTTTTCCCGCGGGCAAACCGGATCATGACAAATATTGCAGGTAGCCCTGCTGTCAGCCTCCGCTTCTGTTTCAGCCGACAGATAAACCGGTTCCTGCTCTTCTTCCACGGCTTCCTCCGGCGGCTCGTCAGCTTCCGGCACCGGTACGGCAGCCGGTTCCGGCTCCTCCACCGGTAGCAGCGCTTCCTCAGCATTGTCCTGTCTTAAAGGCTCTTCTGCAGGCATGACCGTCGGCTCGTTATGACCGCCTGCCGGCGCTTCCGCCGTCAACAGGGGATAAATTCCGTGGGCCGGCCGCGGCAAGACTTGCGTGGCAATCACTGTTCCCACCCGGCCGACAGCCATCCTGGCGGCGTCTACGGCCGCTTTTACCGCCCCGACGTCGCCGGTCAGCTTGACTGTGATCAGTGCGCCTGTGGCATTTTCCATTCCCAGCAGCGTTACATTGGCAGCCTTTAGCGCCACATCGGCCGCCTCAACGGCTGCCAGTTTTCCCACCACCTCGATCAGGCCCAGCGCGTTGTTAATCATGGCCATCTACCTTTCGCAATGCGTCCGCATTATAAATTAGGCTTGGTCAATGACTGCGGGTCCTGACCCATGCCGCGCAATACGCCAAGGCCCACATCACGGGCAGCCAGCACCGATTGCCGTACCGCGCCGGAATCGCCGCTGAAGGTAATGATGATCTCATTGGAGAAACAGGTGCCGACGGCCGGGCTGGCATAGGTGACAATATCCACATTGGCTGTTTTCATCGCCACATCGGCCATCAACAGTCCCACTGCCGCCGGGGCGCCAACCGTAATGCCGAACGCTTTGCCGATGGGTGCGGAAAATGCCTTGTTTAAAGCGTAGCTGGCGCGGGCGGTATAATGAAGCTCGATATGACCGGCATCACAGCCATATACATCGCCGAAGTTTCTTTCCAGATTGGTCAGCAGAATTTCTACGGCACGCCGCGAGTCCGACACGTCTTCCGAAGCAAAGATAATCGTACTGCCATGGCCGGCGCCGCCCTTGGTGTCACGGCAAAACTCCACCGACACGATTTCGGTATTGGTTGCTTTGACCGCTTCGTCGGCCGACATGACATGCGGTGCGCCGCCGGTCCGGGAGCTGACAATGCCGATAGAACGGAACTTGGGGTCCAGTTTCATTTTTTCGTGCAGGTGATAATCCAGATTGGCAATTACCAGGCCAACCGTATCGCCCATGCCTGAACCGACAAATTCGGTAATGTTGCAGCCTTGCTGCCTGGTCTGGCCAACAGGGGCCGTCTTGGTATCCTCAACAGAGTCGATAATTTTTTTCAAAAGTTCAGAATCCATCTTTCTCTATACCTCCGATTACTCTTTAGTAAATTTGGGGAGCATTTTTTCCACATCGGTATGAGGCCTTGGAATGACATGAACAGAAACGACTTCACCAACCCGTTTGGCAGCGGCGGCGCCAGCATCGGTTGCCGCCTTCACAGCACCTACATCACCGCGGACCATAACCGTAACGAGGCCGGAACCAATCTTTTCGTACCCGATCAGCGATACATTGGCCGCCTTTACCATGGCATCTGCCGCTTCAATGGAGCCGACTAACCCTTTTGTCTCAACTAAACCTAACGCTTCCTGTCCCATTTCTTTACCTCCAAAAATTTTTATTATGCCATTATGCAGCTTGAAACGCTTGCATAAAAAACATCAGCATTCTGCCTGGCGTGCCTGATGTCAGCCGGGCCGGACTATGACAAGTTTACTTTTCCTGCCCGCATTACATAAGGTGTTTAAATTTTCTTACTTTTCTGACTGTATTTTAATTATAAGAAAAATGCTGGGCATCGCTTGTGACTTTTGCAACAAGAAGCGGTAAATTTTCTACTTTTTCTATGGTAAATTGGTACGTTTATTGCACATTTTAAAAGTAGACAGCCGTAAATAATCTGAAATTTCCTACCATTGTTCAAAAATCCCAGGTGGAAATTTTACTATTTCGTAATTTATCAGTAAATTCATACAGCTTTAGCACTGTCCCTGATCTGTGGTATAATAAGCTTGAAATTTTACCGGAATTCAACGGGCTGAATTTTTAAAAGAAAGGCTGTTCAAACCATGGAAAATGCACTTCACGTGTCTATTGAAACCGTCATCAACGTGAAAGAATTTAATGCTCTGCAAAACGAGCTATCCAAAATGGTCGACTTTTCCGTAGTCACGGTAGACGCCAACGGTGTGCCCATCGGCAGTCTTAGCAACTTTACAACCTTTTGCCAGTTAATCCGTTCCTCACCGCTGGGGCGCCAGGGCTGCATCGACTGTGACCGGATCGCCAGCCTGAAAGCGCTGCGCGTCGGCAAACCGCTGCTCTACGAATGCCATTGCGGCCTGAAAGACTGCACGGCACCGATTGTTGTGGACGGCGTATACATTGGCAGCGTGCTGGGCGGTCAGGTCTTCGTCCGCGAGGAAGACCGTTCCAAGGTAAAGCTGGCCCAATTGGCGAAAAAATTTAACCTGCCCCTGGCAGACCTGCAACGGACGGTACAGGAAATCAAACTGGTGTCGGAAGACTATCTGCATCGCTGTCTGCGCTTTTACGCTTTTTTGTCCAATTATCTGGCCGAATCGGGAATCAAAAAGCTGATTCAGGAAAAGCTGACCCGCGAGACCCGGGAACGGCTGCAGCTCCAGAAAATTGCCAAGGAACAGGAGCTGCGCCGTATCCAGGCACAGATGAATCCTCACTTTCTGTTTAACGCGCTAAACTCGATTGCCCGCCTGGCCATTCTGGAAACCGCGCCCCAGACTGAGGCGCTGATCTACGATTTGTCCAATTATCTCCGTTACAGCATAAAAAACAACGAAACGACACCGAAGCTGTCGGTCGAATTGGACAGTCTCCAACACTATTTATCCATTCAGCAAACCCGGTTCGGTGACCGGATGAGTTTTGTCGTTGACATCGACCCGGAACTGTTGGACTGGCGCATCCCCTCCATGACGCTCCAGCCCATCGTCGAAAACGCCATCATCCACGGCCTGGAAGACCTCAAGGACGGCGGCACCGTGAAAATTTACGGGACTAAAATAGCCGGCGGCAATGAAATGCTGCTTAGCGTCTATGACAACGGCGTCGGCTTCCCCCCCGACCTGATCGACCTGTTCAATCGCAAGAAAGAAATGATGCCGTCCCGGCTGGGTTTGGGCCTGCGGAATACGGATGACCGCATTCGCCGGCTTTACGGAGAAAACTATGGTCTGACCATCGAAAGCCAGCCAATGGGATTCACCTGCGTCAGCATCAGACTGCCGAAACAGTAAGGGAGGCCACAATGATGTACAGCCTGCTGATTTGTGAAGATGAAACGCTGGAGCGGGTTACGCTCCGCAAGATGATTGAGCAGCGGTATCCCCATATCATGCTGCTGGAAGACGCCAGGACCGGCAAGGAGGCCGTGCAAAAAGCCCAGCAATTCAAGCCCGATATTCTGCTTATGGACATCAAAATGCCGGAAATGAACGGCCTGGACGCGCAAAAGCAGATTATTGCCTTTCACCCTCAGATCAAAACGATTATTATCACCGCTCATGATGATTTTTCCTATGCTCATGAAGCCATCAAATACCGTATCTTCGACTTTCTCTTAAAGCCGTTTTCCTCCGCTATTTTATACGACTGCATTGACAAGATTCTCAGCACCCCCTCCAGCCGTCCACCGGTTCAGCCGGCCGTCGCTGAAGAAAAAACCACCATTCAGGAAGCTCTGGATTATATAAACTCCCATTACCTGGATAACCTTCAGCTTACCGATGTGGCCAGCCGCGTCCATCTTAGCGAAAAATACTTCAGCCGCTATTTCAAGGAGCAAATCGGCCAGTCCTTTACCGAATATGTCAATCAGCAGAAGGTCTACCGGGCCAAAAGCCTGCTGCTCCACACTTCGGTGCCGATTTATAAAATAGCCATGGATCTCAATTTTTCCGATTCCGCCTATTTTACCAAGGTTTTTCGTAAATACGAACAGTTGTCGCCGCTTGAATTCCGGCAAAAGCACCGGCTTTAACCTGAGACCAAAAGGACGGCTTCCGCAGCAGGCGGAAGCCGTCCTTTTGGTCTTAAGTTTGATGTTCCATTTTACTTTTTGAATAAGTATATGGTAACAGCTTCTCCGTCACATTGGTATTGACACAAAAAAACAATTGGTATATCATGCACTTGTAAGGAGAGTACCAAATTGGTTTTTTCCAGTACAAAACTGATGAGGTGATGATTTGCGTAATCGAATTATTCTGGCAACCGTAGAAGAAATTAACTTACGGGGTTTTAAATTTACAATGAGTGACCTTACTAAACGGCTAAGCATCAGCAAGTCATCGCTGTATGAACATTTTTCCTCCAAAGATGAATTGATTGCCACTATCCTGGATATTGTGTTACAGGATCTGCGCGAGCAAGAGGAAAAAATATATAACTCCGATTTGCCGGTTGTTGAAAAGTTAAAAGCCGCACTACTGATTTCACCGAAGGCGTTCGAGCCGTTTCATGACCGTGTATATGACGATTTGCGCCTAACCTATCCGGAGGAATGGAAAAAGGTGACCCAATTTCGCCAGGAACGGATGAACCGTCTGTCCGACCTCCTCTCGCAAGGAATGGAGACTGCTATTATCCGGCCGGTGAATATAAAGATCGTTCAGCAAATGATCATTAGCACCATGAATGACTTGAACAGTTACCGTTTTCTCAGTGAAAACAACATGACCTATCCGGATGCCATGTCGGCGATGCTGGATGTAATCATTCAAGGAATTTCCGTAAAAAAATAATTTAGATTTTCTAATAATAAGTACATGCGCTGTTGCGGCGCTTTACTTATACCCTGTCAGTACCAAAAATACTATTTCAGTACATAAAAGTACGCAAATCTCTCCGGTCTCTGTTTTTCAGCACCCCGGATATCCTGCGGGAATCCGATTTTATCCAAGATATCAGGTATTATACAAGGAGGAAAGAAAATGTCCCTAATCAACATCAGGCACAACCTTTCTTGGAATTGGCCAATCTATATCCTATTATCAGTTGTATTGATCCCCATGCTGACCGGCTGCGGAAACAGCATGGCAAATACCGAAATATGGGGCAGGGCTGAAGCCAAGGAGGTCGATATTAACTCAAAAATACCGGGCCGCGTCGTCAGCCTGCTTGTAAAAGAAGGCGACAAAGTAAGCCAAGGACAGCTTTTGGCGCGTATTGACAACCGGGATATTGTCGCCCAAGTCGGTCAGGCAAAAGCCAATATCAATGCGTTACAGGCCCAAACAGCCCAGGCAGCCACCGTTACCATACTGCAGGATCAAACATCCAAAGCCGCCCTGCATACCGCACAGGCCCAGTTAGAAAAAGCCCAGTCCGATTTAGCGTTAGCTGAAAGTGATTATGACCGGTACAGTGAACTGCTGGAATCAGGTGCCATTTCCAAGCAATTATTTGATACGTACCGGACTAAATATCAGGTGGCTCAGGCTGCCTACAGTCAGGCCCAGGCCGGTTTAAAGGCGGCTCAGGCCGGACTGTTGCAAACCGATGTAAATACGGCCAACGAAGCCACCATGCACAGCAAAGTGGCCCAGGCGCAAGCTACCTTGCAGCAGGTGGAGGTATCTCTGGACGAAACGGAAATACGGGCTCCCTTTGACGGCATCATAACCGCCAAGTATGTAGAGGAAGGAGCCATGGTATCTCAGGGTATGCCCTTAGTCGCCATCCAGGACCCATTGGACAACTGGGTCAATTTAAAAGTAAAGGAGACTGACCTTTCCCGCTACTCTGTTCAGCAGCAGGTTAAGGTCCAGGGCCGGGACAGCAATCTTATCTTAGACGGGACCGTCGTCGATATTAGCAAAAAGGCAGAATTTGCCACCTACCGGGCCACCAACGAACGCGGCGACAACGATATTATTACCTTTAATGTCAAGATCCAGGTCAATTCCGATAAAATCCGCCCCGGCATGCGCTTCAAATTGATGGACGGTGTCAACTGATGAGACTAAAAGATGTGCTGCTGCTGGAACTGCGCAGGCTCTTTGCTCCTACAGCCCCTACCGCTTTGCTGCTTGTTGGCCTGCCTCTTCTGTATACCATCCTGTTTGGCTTCACTTACAGCAACAATGTCGTTAAATATATCCCCACCGTCATCTACGACCAGGATCAGACAACGGTCAGCCGTTCTTTAACCCAGGCGTATATGGACTCCGAACGTTATAACGTTATTGCCCAGGTTACCACGCAGGAAGAAATGGAACGCTGGCTCCGGGAAGATAAGGCGTTGGTTGCCGTCTCTATTCCAGCCAAGTTCAGCCAGCAAATCAAGCTGGGCATGGCCTCCGAAATTCTCATTGAAACAAACTCGACCAACGTAATGTTTGCCAATGCCGTGATTTCCTCCAGTCAGGAGATTATACAGACCTTGTCGGCAGCCACCGGCCAGAAACTGCAGGAATCACTCAACCAGCTGCCGGCGCCGGCCCTGCGGACTACCGCTCCGGTTAAAATGGGGGTCAGAATTATTAACAACCCGACTACCTCCTACACCAATTTTATGCTTCCCGGTTTAGCGGCTAACGGCTTGCAGATCGCCATCCTGTTGGTGGCAGGCCCGCTTATCGCCCGGGAATATGGCCGGCTCTCACGCTGGCGGCAGACCTCCGCATCAACGCTTGTCCTCGGCAAGCTGTTACCTGTCTGGGGCTGCGCCACAGCAGCCTTTGTCCTCTGCCTGGCTATCATGAATGTAGGCTTCGGGGTGCCTGTTCGCACAAATACGCTAAACCTCCTGCTCCTGGTCAGTGCGTTTACCTTTCTCGTCATTAATCTCAGCTTTTTCTTTTCGGCCATTACCAGCAGTGAAGTTGCCGCTCTGCAGGTACCGCTGCTTTATATCATGCCCGGACTGTTATACAGCGGCCTCAGTTGGCCTTCTTTGGCTATGAATGAGGTGGCGCGATTTTTTTCCTCGCTCATGCCGCTCACTTATATGGCAGATACACTGCGTGATTTATTATTAGCAGGCTACTCACCATTCCTGCTGTCAAACAGTCTTAGCATGTTTGCCGGCGGCCTCGGCCTACAGCTAACCACCCTGCTGGTGTTTACCCTTCGCCGGAAAAAGTTTGAGCTGCAAACCGCAAAGGAGGTTTCCCCATGAATTGGCGGCAGATATGTAAACGGGAAATCGGTCAATTGTTTATTACAGACCGCCGGCGAGCCGTTTTCCTGTTCGGTGCATCCCTGGCCTATCTGATTTTATTCAGTCTATTATATAGTACCCACACGATAAAAGCGGTGCCTTTGATTGTCTGCGATGAAGATCAAACGCAATTCAGTCGCACACTGATTCAGGCTTTTGACGACTCCGAGCGCTTTCAAATCGTCGATTATGCCTCAACGCAGACCGAGATGGAACAGGCACTGCAGGAAAAGGAAGGATACGCTGCCGTACATATACCCAGGAAATTTGCTCAGGATGCCAAAGCCGGGCGCTCTTCCACAGTTCTTCTAATGGCTGACGGCGCCAATATTCTTATCGCCAATACGGTAACCACAGCCGCCCAGGAGATTATTGCGGCCTTTTCCCAGGAAACAGGCACCAGGTTAACGGAAACAAACGCCGGCCAAATGCCTGCTATGGCCGAGAACAAGACCGCTCCGGTTGAGTTCCGGTTACGGGTACTAAACAATCCGACGCAAAGCTATCTCTACTTCTTTGTTCTGGGCCTGTCGATGGCCGCTTTTCAACAAGGTATCTTCCTGGCAATCGGGGCCAGCATCCAGAACGAATACCGTCATTCGGAGGAATTAAGCCAGGCGCACCCGCTAAGTATTCTGACAGGAAAATTATTGCCCTATTGGATTTCAGCCACCCTGACCTTTTTTCTTACCATATTAGCAGCCATATACTTTTTTAGCATTCCCGGCCGAGCCTCCCTTCCCAGTTTATTATTGCTCTCTTCTACTTTTAATTTTGCCGCCGTCTCTTTGGGAGCTTTCCTTGCTTCCCTCTGCCAGTCCGAACTGACCTTTACCAGGCTATCCATCGCTTACACCGTCCCGGCCTTTGTATTATCAGGCTACACCTGGCCGCTGGATGCTATGGATAGAGCCGGAAGGCTTATCTCTTATACCTTCCCCCTATCTTATTTTTCCAACACCCTTCGCGAGCTGCTGCTTGCCGGCTATTCACCGGTTCTTTACCAAAACAGTGTGATTTTACTCCTGATAGGAACCGGCCTCTTCAGTATGACAATCATGTGCTTTTCCCACAAAATAAAAGCTGTCCATAACAAGGCAGGAGTACCTCATCAACCCTAATCCCGTAAATACTGACGGTCAATATACCGGAAGCCTTCGTTGTCGTCAGCCTTCCGGTATATCTCCTTCCTCCGCCCGGTCTTGTGAAAATAGCCTCGCCATTATTCCACAGTTTTAGGCTTGACAAGGTGCTTAAGGATCTTGCCGCAAGTAATACTTTTCTTAAGGAGCGCAGTCGAATGGAAGATGTAAAGCTTTCAATTCTCTCAGCTGCCAAAATTCGCTTCTCCCGCTTCGGCTTTCAAAAAACCACGATAAACGAAATATGTCGTGACTGCCGGATTTCCAAGAGAACACTATATCAACAGTTTCCTAGCAAGGAAGAACTATTTATGTGTTTGATCACTCATGAATTAGAAACGCTTAAGACTAGGGTCTTGACTCAAACACAAAAGCTCGCTCTTCCTGTCTATCAGCTATCGCAACTATTGCAAACTGTCGGTGCTTATTTTTATGAGAACCGGTCTCTATTATCTGCAACTATAAAACAAGAGAATAGCCTTCCTTCCCCCGGACAAACAAACCGGTTTCAAACTGCCGTGGAAAAAGAAATAAGCGCTCTTATCGCCAAAGTAATCCTGGAAGGCAAACAGCAACGTCAGTTTCGTAATATAGACGAACATTTCGTTGCCTGTATCGGATTTAATTTATTGCAATCCTTATTTATCACTAATAAAGTGTTAACTTGCTCTGATAAAACCGCAGTTAACGAATACACCCGTGAGTTTATTGACCTATTTGTTAATGGCATTACAAATGAAGCTCCATTTTCTAAACACGGGCACCCTAAAATCGACAGCAATATATAAAATAAACAAATCCCGCTTCCGGTCAAAAACCGGGATGCGGGATGTATTCGTAAAAAGGGCTGACAAAGTGCTCTTCATCTGATCTTATTTTTCCATATGTAAAATTAAATAGAAATTTAGCTGTATAAAGGAGGATTTTCCCTATATATGTCTAAATTTAGTAAAAAATGAAAACTTATATATAGGAGGGTTTATATGCCTGACGAAATGTCCACGCAGAGAGTGATTGCAATCCCAACCAAGAGTGTGGGAATCTCCTTGTTATTAACATTTATCTTTGGATCAGTTGGCCTGTTTTACTCCACCGTGCTGGGAGCAATTATTATGCTTATTATCGAGGCAATTATTGGCTTTACGACCTTTGGTTTTGGACTTATTTTTACACATCCTATTTGCATGATTTGGGGAGCTCTAGCGGTAAACAGCTATAATAAAAAACTACTGGCAGGAAAAGCTATTTGACCTTGCCTGCTTAAGCAAAGAACAGACGATGAACTGCCATTTGGCCATTTATTTGCAGCCAAAAGACGGCTCCGGCTAGCACCTTATCAATCCCAAAGCTGTAGAATAATGGCGAGGCTATTTTCCACAAGACAAGGCGGAGAAAGGAGGCATACCGTTAGTATGCCGACTGACGACAACGAAGGCTTGCGGAAAATAGACCGTCAGTATTCACAGGATTAGGGTTGATAAGGTAGTATTACCGGTTGCCGTCTTTTTATGTTCAGGAGTGTTTGCTTGCTGCCAAAGAACACAATGTATTGATAAATTCCTGTGGTCCGGCCGCTGCCAGCAGACTTTGCACCCGTTCCTTGTTCTTCAGCGTATAAAACAAATCGGTAATAATGCCGACATCATCGTTTTTGACAGCCGGCAGGCAAATGAGCTTCACCTTGTTTTTGTTCTGATCCCATTCGAGGGCTTGCTGCAGCTTGATGAACACCACCGCCGATTCATTGACCAAGGAAGGCAAGCCATGAGGAATGGCAATCCCATTTTTAAAACAGGTGCTGCTCATCTCCTCCCGGGCCGTCATGGACTGGAGAAACTGCTTTTTCACATAGCCATTATTAAATAATATGCTGCCGAGCGCTTCCAGCACTTCCAATTTGGTCCGGTAATTGCCGTTCAGCAGAATCAGGTCCTCCCGCAAAATGCTTTGCAAGGTATTCCCCTGGTGCTGTCTGATGAGATAGTCTAACAGCATTTTCTGATTTTTGTGAAACTCAAAGTCAAAAGGAATGAAATTAACGCCCTGTAGCTTGGGATTCATCGTCCCGACAACGGCAATCAGGCTGTACTGGCTGCGCAGTGCGGTCATTTTTTGTTTCAGCTCTTCGTCCACGACACTGAGTGTCTCGGTTTTAACCTGGGGGTAATATTCGGTAAGAACATCGCGAATGGTGGTTGCCACCCCGCGACCGGTCAGACACATGCAGACAATAACCGGCGGTTTTCCGGAATTTTCGATCGGCAGTACCGGGTAGGAGTGGCGGGAGTGAATGATTTCATAGTAAATATCATCCAGTGTTTCCTGCGAATCCTGATCGGAGATATACGCCTTACGGACAGCCTCCATGACCGATACCAGATCCACCCGGTCAATGGTGCGGGTCTTTATGCCTGTTCTTTTTTGTACGACTTCACCGATATTAACCAGCGAACCCATGTCGACAAAGAATAAAATGCCCATGTCGGGCTCAAAGGTTTGGGCAATTTCCACAACCTGCTCAAACACTTTGGTCGGATTGGTATTGAAGGGCATGTCAATGGCAATCGGGAAATCCACGCCCATAAGCTGGCGGACAATGGCAATCATTTCCGACGCGATTTTGCCATGACAGACGGTAATGATGGCCACCTTGTTCTTTTTGTTGGTAACCTGCAGCAATTCCTTGATATACATGGCAATGAAGCCGATTTCGCCCTCGGGCAGCTCCATATTCTCCGCCTTTTCCACGTCCTTCGCCAATTGCAGCGCCAAGTTATATTCATTGGCAAAGTTTTGTCTGATATACGACAAATTAGGATTGATAATGTCCTGATTGTATTTGATCCGTTTGATAGCTTCGCCCAAATGAATGGCCAGGTAAATCAGCACCTTGGTATTAAGCTTCAAGGCGGGATACAAAGAGCCGATCCTTAGATAAAAATCTTTTATGATGGTACTGATCGTTTCTCCGACCAAATATTTAAACTCATCAATGACTAATTGCTTGCCTTCCGACCGTTCCGTCCCGATGAGTTTAAATTTGTTTACCACAAAAGTCCAGATGATTTTCTCGATCTCCGGCGCTGAAATGTCCATTTCTTTCAACTCATAATATTTCTCTTCTATCTTTTGATAAATATCCTCAAACACCGGATACTCATGCTGTACTTTGGTAGCCGTAATATGGGGAACAAATAAGGTATCCTGAAAGATAATGGCGCTTTTTCGCGGTTGACCGGCCGGTTGCTTGTCATGGAATAAGGTATTATATAAAAGTTCATTAAACCCGATATTGATTTCATTTTTACCGCTGTTCATTTTCTCCACATACGCATTGGCACAGGTGACCTGGATTTCACTCTTTAACTGACCGATATTGCCGTCATATTTTTTCAAGGCAAAGGCCGATAAAATTTTACTTTTCACCATAATCTTGCACTTGGTGCGGTTGGCTTCATTCTGAAAAAAATCATAAATAAGCTGGGCCTTTTCCTGAAGAGTACGATCCTCCAGCTTAGGCAGCTCAATGATCATGGGAATTCTTCTTCTAAAAGTTAGGAGCAGCGAAGACTCGATGCTTTCCGTCGTAGCTCCGATAAAATATACCCGTGACTCCCGCTCCGTATCCACTTCGCCCAACCGGCGAAACCTGCCCTTATCAAGCAGGGAAAAAAGCATTTCCTGTCCTTTCGGTGGCAGCCGGTGGATTTCATCCAAAAATAAAATGCCGCCGTCGGCCCGTTCCACCAGGCCCGCCGTATCCTGATCGGCACCGGTAAAGGCGCCTTTTTTATGTCCGTACAAAATGGAAAGCAGCAGTTGGGGATTGTCGCCATAGTCGGCACAGTTTAAAGCGACAAAAGGCGACGTATCGGCTAGGATGTGATTGTTTTTGGCATGCTGGTACATGCACTCGGCAAATTTCGATTTCCCGGTGCCGCTGTCACCGACAATCAAGGTTGGTAAACCATAAGGAGGATACAAAATAGCCGCTTTGGCCTGTTGGATATTTTTAACCAAACTGCCATTATGACCAACCAGCGTGGAAAAATCCTCCGGCCGCGGCGCAGGGGCCGCCGGTTCTTCGCTGCCCGGATCAGAAACAGACGGCATTTTCTCATTAATTACATCAGCCACATAGTTTCGCGTGACCTCAAACCCCTGATCGTTGAGCAAGTGGACAAGCTGGCTGATGGAAACAGCAGTCCGCTTTGTTCTTACGGCCTGAATGGCTTCTTTTATATTCCTTTTGCGCCGTTCCCTTGAACTCGGAATTTGCAGCTCTTTTCTGATGCCTGTTACCGTTTCCCGCAGCACCGCTACCGTCCGGGCAATTTCTTCATCGGTCAAAGGATGATACACACTTTCCGACATAATTAACTGCTTGATTGTATCTTTTACCTCTTCAGACAAGATAGTTCTTCCTCTCTTGCTCCTGCATATGCTGATATTAACTTAAGAAAGGGGAATATGCCGTTGTGTCCTGCACGGTGAGCATATTCCCCTGAAGCTGCCAACAAGCAAGCTAAACAATTATACGCGCTGTTGGGAACCGAACAATTCCATATAGTAACCCAGCTTTGCAGCATAGCCGGCGGTCATGGCGGCTTCCGCCTGTAGCATATTGGCCGCTTTTCCCTGAATGAAAGACTGGTCCAATACCGCATAGCCTGCCTGATCCAGATCGGTGTACAGATTCAGCTTGGTGATGCCATATTGGATGGCCTTTTGCAAATTCTCATCGCCCGTTCCCGAACAGCCGTGCAATACCAGCGGCACCGGCACCACCTGACTGAGCCTGGCGAGAAGGTCGAAATGGATTTCCGGCGTTCCCGAATAAAGCCCGTGCGAAGTTCCCACGGCCACAGCCAGGCAATCAATTCCCGTTGCCGCTACAAACCGTTCCGCTTCACCGGGATCGGTCAGGCCGTCATTCTTGGTTCTGTGATACTCGCTGCCCTTGCCTACATGGCCCAGTTCGGCTTCTACGCTCATGTCCAGCGTGTGGGCGATCTTAACGATTTCCCTTACCTCCGCCACATTCTGCTCAAAGGGGCAGGTCGACCGGTCTACCATAAGAGAGGTAAATCCGGCGCGCACCGCTTTTACGGCGTCGGCAAACTCCTGTCCATGGTCCAGATGAACGACCACAGGCACCTGCGCCCGGCTGGCATGAGGAATGGCGATAGCGCCAAATTCCAGAATATCCGCCATAGCCGGATAAAGCGCCAGAATGAGCGGTGAACGCCGGGCCTCCGCTGTGGCAATGGCAGCTTTCACCGTGCTTTCATTCCAGGCATTGGCAGCCGGTATCCCATATTGATTTTTTTTAGCGTCCTGTAACAGGGTCTTCATATTTACAAGCATGGCTTTACCCTCATCCTATCACGTTTTTTTCCACAACTCCAGTGGCCTGTTATTTTATCTTGTCTTTATTAAAGCAAGTGTCGGGACAATTACTTTGGAAAAATGGCTGCATCATCTCCCGCAAAATGTCCGCCGAACCTTCCGATAGATCCTTGCGCTGCCCGGCCAGGTGTGGTGTCAGAATCACAT
The DNA here is from genome assembly GCF_900141835.1 of Propionispora hippei DSM 15287. NCBI lineage: Bacteria > Bacillati > Bacillota > Negativicutes > Selenomonadales > Sporomusaceae > Propionispora > Propionispora hippei. The sequence continues at coordinate 56,001 of NZ_FQZD01000022.1, forward strand.
TATCCAGCGAAGTCAGCGGACTTTCCTGGGGGAGCGGCTCGGTATAGTAGACATCCAGAGCGGCACCGGCAATTTTCTTCTGCTGAAGCGCTTCAATCAGCGCGTTTTCATCAATAATTTCGCCGCGGGCAATATTGATAAAATAAGCGGTAGGTTTCATCAGGCTAAACAGTTTTTTGTTGATCAGCCCTTTATTGGACGGCAAAGGCGGCACGTGAATAGAAATAAAATCGCAGACGGTAAACAGTTCTTCCAGCGATGTGATTCTGGTATATCCCGCGAAGGCTTCCTCCTTGGCAAAAGGATCGTACACCAGCACCTGAAGACCGATACCCTTGGCCTTTTCCGCCACCCGCTTACCGATTTTGCCCAAGCCAACCAGTCCGAACTTTTTATTTTTAAACGTAATACCACGGAAGGTAACAAACTCATCCCAGACCGGCACGTCCCGGTTGATGTCGGCAGCCCAACGGCCGGCTTTAACATACTGGTCCGCCTTGAGAATATTTCTGCCCAGAAGCAGCGCGAAGGCAATGGTCAAATCGGATACCGGTTCCACCGAACGGCCGGGAGCGTTAAAGAAGTAGATTCCCCTTGCCGATGCGGCCTCAATATTGATATTAACGGCGTCCGACCGGCAGCAGCCGATAGCGAGCAGGTCTTTTCCGGCGGCAATCACCTGCTTGGTAACCGGCGCCGTATGAACGATCAGCACCTGGACGCCGGCAATCCGGTCGATGAGCTGCTGCGGGTGGCCGCAATATTCGGTAACCGTATCGTCACCAATATCATCGCTTCTATCCCGGCTCATCGGTTTATCCATGATCACATCAAACGAATCCAATTCATAGTCATAGCCCTGCAGCACGTCCTGGGCTATATGGATCAAGTCCTTAGTATGCACCCATTCATCACCGACTACCAGGACTTTTAGCTTTTTACTTTTATCCACGTTCTGATTCCTCCATTCCGTTTTGGCTATTCCCTGGGGCCAGGCAAAATTTCCTCCTGGAAAATCCGGTAGGCTTCTTCCCTCGCCGGCACCTGATATAGCCTGGTCACATTGCTTTCCTGCTTGCAAAAATTTATGATGTGTTTCAGGAAATTCAAATGTCTGTTTTCTCCCTGCAGCGCCAGCATAAACACAATTCCTACCTGCAGGCTTGCACCGGCATTGCCCATTTCTCCAAACTCCACCAGCTTTCTTGAGATGGCCATAACGATCGCCGGCCTGATCACATTTTCCGTTTTGGAATGAGGTACGGCAACGCCAATGGGCTTGGTCGGCAGCCCCGTAGGATATTCCAGCTCCCGCTCCAGCGTAGCCGCCTGGTACTGTTCATTGACATATCCCTTCTGCTGCAAATAGTTGGCCAGGCAACTGATGATTTCTTCTTTGCTGTTCATATCTTCTAAAATAACCGCATCGTAATAGATGCTTTCTGCTGTTGACTCCATGCGTCTACCCCTCTTAGCCGTGCAGTTGCCTCACGGCTGTATTTTAAAAACCGAAAACCAGCGAGAACAGTTTATATACCAGCACCAGACCCGGCGTACCGGCGGCATCCCAGTTGGACACCATGCCCTTAGCCACATCGTACCCCATCGTGCCGGCCAGTTGGGTCATCGGGCCAGCCATAAAGGTGGCTCCCCAGCAGAACAGGCAGACAATGATCGACAGAATGATCAGGTTGTGTAAGATATTGCCTTCCGTAATCGCATTAACAGCCGCGCTCTCCCACAGGACGATGATCAGACTGACCGACGCAATCATTTGATTGCCGGGCAGCGCCAGGGAAATTAAGAGAGCGATAGGATACATGATCAACGTTGTCGGCACAACCGCCGAGTGTCCGATAACCGTGGAGCAATCCAGCGCAATCCGGACATCATCGCGCTTCAGCTTGCTGACCAGAATGCTCCGCGCCGATTTGATAATCGGGAACCAGCCTTCCACCAAAATGGCGGCCATTCTGGGCAGCAGCAGGAAAGCGGCAGCCATTTTTACCCCTAACAGCAAGGACGGCATCATGCCGATTTGGCTGAACAGGCCCAGGATAATCCCCAGGGTAGCGCCCATTACGGTGGTCTCACCAAAGACACCAAACTTTTCCTGAATGGTTTCCGCGCTGAACTCCACATCCTTAATCACCGGTGTCCGCCGCAAAATCCACTCCAATGGAATGGCGATACAAGCCTGGAAGGAAAAATGCGTTCCGTGCGGCCAGGAACCGCCCGGCGGGAAATTGTTGATCTTTTCAATGTACGGCGCCGCGATATCGGCCGCCTTTACGTCGATAATCAGGAAAACCACGACCGCCAGCGTGGCCAGCCAGAAATTCCCTGTCGTTACGCCGACCAAACCGGCCAGCAGCATGGCCCGCCAGGTATTGAACACATCTACATAGATGGTTTGTGTAAACCGGACGGTAACCAGCAGGACATTAATAATGAGGAAAACCAACACACCGAAATACCCGTAGGTATTGCCGAAAGCATAACCGACTGAGCCCCAGCCGATATCAATAACGCCTTTATTGAAGCCGTAGATGCTTACGATATTGGTGATGGGCTTGACCATGGCTTCCTGAATCAGACTGACCACCATAAACAACCCGGTAAGGCCGATAGAGACCTTCAACGCCCCGAGAATCGCCTTTTTTAAACTTACTTTTATCAGCAGAGACACAATCAAAATGATCCCGACAATCGTAACGGTAGAATCAAATTTAAAAAACGCCGAAAGGATATTAGTAATTGAATCAATAAATTCCATACGCCTTCTCCTCTGCATATTTAATTTTTTACATTCAGGCATATCTTGGCGGTAGAAATGCCGCCTGGTTTTCACTCAACGTTTTTCTGCCACCAAGATTAAGAAGTCACTGCTGGATCTTTCTGATTTCAGCTATAATTTCATCCAGGGCCTTCTTCGCCGCCTTGTCATCCAGCATAATGCCTAAGGCCCTGATCATGGGAACCGGGTAGTCGGCTTTCATTTCCACCGTGGTAACCAGCATATCGGCATTATTGATGGCTTCCTCCACATCATTGACCCGGCAAAGAATGACCTTTACGTTTTTCAAGCCTTCCTGCTTGATACGGTCCTCTATTTCTTCCCGTAAATAGTTGGACGTACATATTCCTGCACCGCAGCAGCACAGCACCGTGACTTTTTCTTTCATCCTGCTTCACCTCCTGTTTTCGTTAGCTTACTTACGCCTATTTTTATTGCAAGTCTCGTGCCAATTACAGAAACAGGCAAGCAAATACAGCATTGGCCTGCTTTTCCGTTCGACAAAAAACCAGCTACATCTTTGTGTAATTACAAAAAGATGTAGCTGGTTTTTACATTGACGCACAATTGACGCACAATCAACAGGACCTGCTTACAGTTGTTAGTCTAACAGATTAAATAAAGGTATCCCGCCAAGGCCCGGCAGTTCCCCTACTGTTCAAACACCGCCGCCGTGCGGGCAAAGAAATTGTTTTTAGCATTAGCCGCTAAGATGGCATCGGCATCGGCCCGGCTGACGACAACATTGGCGTTAAAATCCCGTAAGCCAACAGCTTTCACCACCAACGGACTGGTTCCGGCCCGCGAAACCGCCTCGCCGTCCCCATTGACCGCATAATCGACCATACCATGACTTACCACAAAATCAGCATCCAAATACATATTGCCGTAAATAATCCGTCCGGTTTCGTCATAGATGCGCGGTGACATCACCCGCGCCAGGCCTAGGCCCCGGGCATCGACAATCACGCCCGAAACTACCGGAGCGCTTTCTCCCATTGCCGGCGGCTGATAAGCGGCCGACGGAGACGGCACCGGCAGCATGGCGGCAGGCTTCATTTGGTCGGCGATAGCGGCGGCAACGCTATGTTCGCCAAACAGAGCTACCTGCAGCGTTACCTGATACGATCCATCCGGCAAGGCCTGTTCATTTACAATCCGGGCGCCCTGTACCAACCCGGAAATATTGGTTTTAACCATATCGTTTTCCAACACGTAGTTTCTTACCGTCGTCGCCGCTTCCACCCGGACTTCACCGACTTTTTCCAATAAATTTCTATAGCCATCAACAATAGCAGCCCGCCGGGCCATCGCACTGGCCTGTGCTGCATTGCCTACTGAACTTGGCGAAACTCCGGTGCCTGTTGCCTCAATAACACCGTCTTTCCAGGCATCAACCTGCCCGCGGATTTCCGTCGCGCCCGCTCCCGTAAAATCATTGCCTGCCGCCGCTACCGGTGTAAGTCCCAAAACCAGCCAAACGGTCAATATAACATATCCTAACTTCCTCATATTTCGCTCCCCTTCCGGTTTTCCTAGTCTTAAAATCCCAGCCTTATCCGTAGATCAGTAACGTCCGCTTCGTCGTTCCCGGCCCCCACTGTGCCATCTGTCCGACGGCCCTCCCGGCCGGTACGGCATATCAGGTCCGTAAAGCCAGGCGGTAAAAAGATTGATCGCTTCGTCTGTTTCCTCCAAACGGCGCAAGTTTCGTTTGGCAATGGCTATGTATTCCTGCTGGTCCGGCGTTGCCCGGGCCAGAAAATCCCGATAGGCTTCTATGGCGCGCCGGCGATAGCCCATTCGCTCATAAACCTGGCCTTTCTCAAAATAGGCCAGGGTCAAATGGCCGTCTAAATTCAGCGCCGCATCAAAGTCCTGCAGCGCACTGCGGTACTTGTCCTTATAGAAGAAGGCGATCCCCCGTCGCAAATAGGCCTGTCCAAACTGGGAATTCAGGGCAATCGCTTCCGTATAGGCGGCAATTGCTTCGTCATACTGATGACCGGCCATTTTTTGATCGCCCAGTTCAAAACGCAGATTGGCCTGGAATTCATTTTCATTTTGGGCAATCCGATTTTGCAGCTGCTGTTTCTCCGTTTCATTATTTGCCTGGCCAATCTGCCGCTTCAAGTCGGCCAATTCCTGCTGGCTTTGGGCATAATCCTGCTGCAATTTCTGATAGTCCTCCGCCATCGACATGCTTTTCAGCTTGCCGGCCATGCTCTCAATATTGTCGGTCGTAATAACCGCCCTGATTTTTACCCAGAAATGGATAGCATTGCCCTCTAGCGTGCGTTTTTTCTCCAGTACGGAAACTTCCATAATTCCGGCGGCAACAACCTGCACCTCATCTGCCGTCAACTGATATTTTTGCGTGGCCGAATAGCTTTGCACATACGTTCCGGCCTCTTCCAAAGCCGTACGCTTGGCATCAAGGAGTGCCCGTTCCTCTGCCGTTGCCGGTGTTTCCCCGTCGCCCATGGAATAGTTGCCTTCAGCAATAATTTCCTTTACTGCCGCATGCCCGACAGCCGGAAACACACCTACCAGCCACAATGCAAGGCAGCATAGCGGCACAATACATTTTGTCGATTTCACGCATAGTCACCTCCCTGTGAAAAGCCTGAGAATAACCACAACCGCCTGTGAACTGCTGCTGTAACGAACGCCTGAGCGCAGCGGGAAATTTTACGCCCCGCAAGGAAAGCAACGCAGCAGGCGGAAAAGGCTCTGACGTAACGCGTGCCGTAAAACAGCAGTCTGTCTCTGGATCGAATGTGTATCCTTATTTCATTATCAAGGATTAGCTTTTAGTTTTCCTTTTCTTTTGCCCAAGAACTGCTATTTTTCTTGTTTATTGCCGTGTCCCGCCCCCAGCAACCCATACCCGGCAATGTCCAGCCAGGGACTTTCCCCAAAAGCCGTCTTATCTCCCTTGGCGATCCGGCACTGCTTGTCCATCGTGCGAACCAAAAGCAGCATGTCCCGGTATTGCTCCGGTTTTACCCCGTCAGGATAGAGCACCAGCATCATCTGCTCTACCGCCGTAATCGCATCACCATAGGCTGCCTGTTTCTCATCCACCAACCGCCCCAGCTCCTTCCCTGCCTTTTCATATTTCCCCGGTTCCATATCTAATCGCCTCCAAGCTATATCTATTATTCACCTTCCACCTTGTTCGCCACAAGATGATTGTTTCTCAAAAACCTACTCATCCTTATATCGTAATTCTTCCCCGCCATCATAATGTCCCCTTCGGCGTGGTTTTGATTGTCCAGCTTGTTCACCTGGAACAATTGCCCTTTTTTCCTTTGTCCCTTATAATTTAATAAACTAATTATCAAATGGCAGAGTAAATGTTTGTGCGTTAAGTGTCAGTTGAACGGGGAGTTGTCACTGAACGAAAAACGTACAGGAACTACTGATGAAATGAACCTGTTGGCCTGGCGAGAAAGTAAAACCGCAGGAATAGCTCAGCTATTTCAAGTTTTTGCTGACGCAGCCAGGCGGAAAAAGCTCCGTCAGGACGCGCATTGTGAATGAATCAGTTGTTTCCTAGTTTGCGGTACAAACATTGCATCCCGCTGCTACATATCTGAGGATTCCTCGCTATGTAGCATCATAACCGCTAGGAGGTATTCTCAATGAAAAAAATCTTTTCCGGTTTTTGGTCAGGCTATACCATAACGGAGCTCATTATTTCGGCAGTCTTTATTGCACTAATTATCATCCTTACCCATATCCTGGCAATTCAGACCCCCTTCGTCCGGATCAGTCTCAGTTTTTTACCGGTTGCCGTCTTTGCCATGCGTTTCGGTCCGCTAAAGGCGGCCGTCACGGCAGCGGCGGCGGATATCCTCGGCTGCCTAATTTTTACACCCGGCTTATATTTCCCCGGCTTCACGCTAAGCGCCTTTCTGTCCGGTTTATTTTACGGACTTGCCTTATATCGCAAGCAGCCGTCAATCAAGCGAATATCCATAGCCGCCCTCGCGATCTTCCTCTTTATTGATTTATTCCTCAATACACTATGGCTGACTCTTTTATATCAAAAAGCGATGCAAACGATTTTGGGCGGCAGACTAATAAAAGCGCTTATTATGCTGCCTGTTCAAATAAGCTTGATTTATCTTATTACCTCCCGGTTAGCCAAGTATGGACTATACAGCATAAAAACTCCCCGCGACTAAGCTGCCGAAAGGTGTAAAATAGCCAGCAAGGCAACACTAGAGTAGTGTTGTCCTGCTGGCAAATGATAAAGGAACGTCTGTGTCGCAAAAACAGGCCCCATTACAAATTGCCTGCCATAAGCGCATATTTAAGGCCATCGAAATATCCCTTATTGTAATAGATATATGTTAACGTATTCTGCTGATTGGTAATCTCCGTCCCTAACTCGTTCACGATAGAATCACCCATCGTTGTTTCAACTTTCTCCAGCAAACCATACACCGCATCTTCCACTTCGGAAGTCTCCGGCAAGAAAGCTCGCTCCACCAGTTTTTCCTCCAGCACTTTCTGTCGGCTAATACAAAATTGCTGCCATTGATATTCAAAATCATCGTACTTTATGGTTTTCCCCGACAATTTGCTCTTAACCGGCATATCCAGAAACCGTTGTCCCTCGCCAGCCACAGCAGAATCTTCGCATAAATAATCCAACTCCCGTTCAAACACTTGAGCCAGCAGGGTTATTTCATCCACTTTAATAGGACGTCCGAAAAGTTTTTCCAGTTGCTGATATTTTTTCACCAAAAATCCCCCTAATAAATATTAGATATATCTAATATTTATTTTATTTATCTAATTTTTATTATAACATCTCTAATTTTTAAGTCAATAAATATATCAAATATAACTTTGACCTCTCTAATTTATTTTCATATAATTAAATCAAACTTTAACTTTAGGGGATATTTTATGATTAGTTATAAACCATTTCAGAAGATGCTTATTGATAAAAATCTTAAGAAACAGGAAGTACTAAAACTAGCAGGAATCTCAAACGCTACTATGGCAAAACTTAATACCAATGAATACGTATCTTTAGAAATCATCGATAAAATTTGCGCTGCCCTGAACTGTCAGCCCGGCGAACTTTTGGAATACATTCCCGAGAAACAGGACTAACCTAAAAAAGCAACTAACAATTGAGTACTCCAGAAACATAGGTATATACTATAAAAAAACCTTCCGGCAATCGCCGGAAGGTTTTTTTGATGCGGGGGCCGTCCACCTACTCCACCCTATCAGTTGTTTCATCCATTCAGCCCAGACTACGGACCAATTCTAAAAAACTTCTGTCAGGAGGCATCGTGTTTTTTAGTAGAAATCATTCCACTCATGTTCACACTTAGGACACTTTTGACAATGGTCAAAATCATGACCGCAATGCGGGCATTTGTCCCATTTTACATGACATTCATGATGACACTTAGGACAATGATGCGGATACTTATGCTCACACTTTGGACAACAACATTCACAGCAATCCCACTTTATCTCTACCTTCTGTCCTCTTTCCACAGAGCTACTCATTAGAACACTCCTTTACTAAATAATTAGGTTACATAATATAATATTCCTAATAAAGTAAAGGGTGCTACGTTCTTCTACTTTCAAAAAGCTGACATAATATTCCTAAAGCCTTCTCAAAAATGCAGCATCAGGATATCCATGTATTTACAATTTCTGCTTGCATTAACTAACAACACTTTCATCCAGAATAATTTTATCCTAATATTTCCTAATAATTCTATGTATTTCCACTTATTTTATCGTAACGCTCTCCCCGCAGATCCTTTCTATTCCCAGCATATCCGGGTATTTTTTCAACAGGGAAGATGTTTCCCTGAGGAAGCAAAAAATAACTGTTGGTTAATACTGCGAATCAGATGTGGTATATTCCGCTACTGCCCTGTTGCCAGACTTACCGCCATACCTATCACTCAAAGGTCATTGTATCACTAAAAACAATTCAACAGAACAACCATGACAAAAAGGAGTAAGTCACAGGAGAATCGATGAAAACAAGTCGGACATGGTATACTCAAAGGAGCAGGAATAGATCGAGGGACGGTTTGGAGATAACTCCGCTTTTAGAACATGATCAGATTGTCTTAGAGTACAGAGAATTGCTGATAAACAGCGAACAATAAACTTTAAAAAATCAGACAATCCATCCTGCTAATTACGTACGAGGGGTGGTTGTAGTGCAAGCCTTGTTACCCTGTTGTTGTGGAGTAGATGTCCATCGAGATGTTGTACAAGCTTGTATCTTAAAAGGGTTAAGCGATAACCCTGAAGTGGTTCGAGCAGAATTCAAAGCTCT
>NZ_FQZD01000023.1 GCF_900141835.1 Propionispora hippei DSM 15287
TGCAGCAAAGTTAAAACATTCGGTATTAGCACCACTTTCGCGGTGTTGTCCCCATCTATGAGGCAGGTTGTTTACGCGTTACTCACCCGTTCGCCACTACCTGGCGTTCAACACCAATCGCTCTTACTTTTCCGGTTAGTCACTTTTGAAGATGCGTGATGAACTCGCTTCGCTCGTTCATAAGACGCGGCTTGTTTGTGATTCCCCGGTTAGCATGTAGCGTTTGGTGTTAAACACCAGACCGTTCGACTTGCATGTGTTAGGCACGCCGCCAGCGTTCGTCCTGAGCCAGGATCAAACTCTCCATAAAAGTTTTATTTATGGAGCCTTTTGATGGCTCTATAATTGTTTAAAGAATTATTTGTTGTGACTGTATCACTTACGTGATACGAGTCCGCATATCTGGCATATTGTTATACCTTACATTGTTCAGTTTTCAGAGAACACCGGACTGCGTTACCGCAGTTCCTGTTGACCGCCGCTTTGCGACAGCTTTTATATACTATCACATCGGCTTTTGCTTGTCAACTTGTTTTTTATTTAACTTAGCATCGCTCGTTCCAGCGACTTTTTATATGATAGCATATTACAAATTGTTTGTCCATATATTTTCTCGGATTTTGTCGCTAATTCATACTGAATAGTTTTCAGTACGCTCTTAAGTTATACGCATAAAAAAAGTGAGCCTCAAGGCTCACTTTTCATTTATTCCTTATGTCTCATATGCGGGAATAACAGCACATCCCGTATAGAGTAACTGTCGGTCAGGAACATCACCAGCCGGTCAATGCCAATCCCCAACCCGCCTGTCGGCGGCAAGCCGAATTCCAAAGCGGTCACATAATCTTCATCCATCATATGCGCTTCATCATCACCGGACTCTCTTTGGGCCACCTGTTCCAGGAAACGGCCCTTCTGGTCGATAGGATCATTTAACTCCGAGAATCCGTTAGCAATTTCACGGGCAAAGATGAAGGCCTCGAAACGATCGGTTATATCGGGGTTGTCCTTATTCCGTTTAGCCAGCGGCGAAATTTCAGTCGGATGTCCGGTAATAAAGGTAGGCTGAATCAGATGTTCTTCGGCAACTTCCTCAAACACATGATTTAAGATTCCACCAACACCGTCTTTTGCTTCATATTTCACACCTAATTGATCAGCCAACGCCCTCGCTTCTTCGATTGTTTTGACCGAATCAAAATCAACACCGGCAAATTTCTTAATAGCTTCCGGCATGGTCATCCGGTTCCAAGGCGGCGTCAAATCAATTTCCTGCCCTTGATAAGTAATCTTCGTCGTGCCAAGCACTTCTTTCGCCACGGAAGCAATCAATTCCTCGGTAAGCTTCATAACATCTTCATGGTCAGCATAGGCCTGATAGAGTTCCACCATAGTAAACTCAGGATTATGTTTAATGGAAATGCCTTCGTTCCGGAACATACGGCCGAGTTCATAGACTTTTTCAAAGCCGCCGACAATCAGACGTTTTAAATAAAGCTCCGGCGCAATCCGCATATACAGCTTCATATCCAAAGCATTATGGTGAGTAATGAACGGGCGGGCTGCCGCACCGCCGGCAATGGGATGCATCATCGGGGTTTCCACTTCCAGGAAATCTCTTGCATCCAGGAAACACCGTAAAGCCCGGATAATTTTGCTGCGAGTCACAAAAGTCTGGCGTACTTCGGGGTTTACAATCAAATCCAAATATCTCTGCCGGTAACGCATTTCCACATCTTTGAGTCCATGCCATTTTTCCGGCAGGGGCCGCAGCGATTTCGACAGAATTTCAAAGCTGCTGATTTTAAGACTGATTTCACCGCGCTGTGTTCTGAATACCGTTCCTTCCACCCCTAAAATATCACCAATATCCAGCAGATGGATTTTCCGGTATTCCTCTTCACCTATCGCATCCTGGCGAAAATACAATTGTATCTTGCCACTCATGTCCATGAGATGGGCAAAACAGGTTTTTCCGTGTCCGCGAATAGACATAATACGTCCGGCGAGTTTAGCCGTTTGACCTTCCAGCGTTTCAAAGCTTTCTAAGACATCGGCCGCATGATGCGTAAAATTGTACTTACGGCCAAAAGGTTCAATATCCAGTGCCTCGATAGCCGTCAGCTTTTCACGGCGGGCCCGCATTAATTCATTTAAGCCGGTTGTTTCTTCCTGTGGCGTTACTTGTTCATTGTCTGACATTTGCACTTTCTCCCCCAACGATACTGCTTGTTACGTTTATAGGTATCTTAATTATTATTAACGTTTGATATCCAGAATTTCATATTTTAATATTCCTGCCGGGACATTTACTTCCACGATGCTGCCTACCTTTTGCCCCAGAATGGCCGCTCCGACAGGCGATTCGTTAGAGATCTTACACTCAGTCGGATCAGCCTCAGCCGAACCAACAATGGTATATTCCAATTCATCGGAAAACTCCAAATCCTTTAAGCGAACGGTCGCACCAACTGCAACAATATCAGTACTGATTTCTCCTTCATCAATAACCTGAGCATTGCGCAAGGTTTTTTCCAGGGTAAGGATTTCACCTTCAATAAAGGCCTGTTCATTTTTCGCATCTTCATATTCCGAGTTTTCGCTGATATCGCCAAATTCTATGGCTTGCTTAATGCGCTCGGCTACCTCACGCCGTCTTACTGATTTTAAGTAGTCCAGCTTTTGTTCGGTCTTCTTTAATCCCTCTAACGTAAGGATAATCTGTTTTTCTGCCATAAGATGAGCTCTCCTTTATCCCTCTAAATTATACCTTATTAGAATTATGATAGAATCCGATTACTACATCATATTCTTATTTTTAATAAAATTGCCACGCGAAGCAAACAGACAATATAAATAGTGCCAAGTTACACTTGACACTTGCAACAGGCTGATGAATACCCCGCTATCATGCATTCATTATAGGCATTAAAGCTTATCTTGTCAATATTTTCTAAACGATTTCCCTCCTCAAAGCAGTACTTTTCCTTGCGGCATTTGTTTTTATGGCAGCTACCTCTTCCGGCAGCAAAGCGCGCTCAAAACTACGGAGTCCGGACAATTTGAACCCATGTTTTTTACCCAGTTGCTCTATTGTTTCCACCTGCCTGACGGTTAATTCACGTCCCAATGTAAAATTTTCGTATCTTTTTTCCAGGGCCAGGATCATAGTTTCCGCCATGCAGGCATAGGCCGTGCCAGCCGGAAAGCCAAAATGCATACCGAAATCGACCTGTCCCGGTACTTCAACAATACCGCCTTCAATGACTAAAATATCGTCTCTCAGTTCTGCTACCCTTCTGGACACATTGCGCGGTCTTGCCACATCGCATACGATGGCCCCCGGTTTCAGGTCTTCCGCCTCAATGATGCTATCTACCGCGCTGGTTACGGCAATAATGATATCCGCCGTTTTTAAGGCAGCTTTTGTATTGGATGTTACCCGCACAGCCAGGCCCGTATGGCGCATAATTTGCCCGGCCAGCCGTTCCAGCTTCGTTCCGTTGCGAGCGGCCAGAGTCAAGAAACGGATCTCTTTGGCCAGAATTTGCGCACAGGCCGCACCAATCGAACCGGTTGCCCCCAGTATTAAAACATTAGCCTCCTCCAGCTTTATGTCCATGACAGCGGCAGCTTGCCGGATTCCCTCAATAGCCGTGGCTACCGTATAGCTATTACCTGTGGTAACGGCAATGTTCAGATGATCGGCAACAGTGATTCCCGCATCGCCGACAATCGAAGTAAACGCTCCCAGTCCAACCACGTTTGCCCCCAATTTTTCCGCGATCTTGCCGGCTTTGATGATCTTGTTCAGCACGTACTTCTCCGGCAGCTCCAGCATTTGCCGTGATGTCAGCGGACAGCCGATAAACCAGCCTTCCGCTTCATTGCAGGGTGATTGTATCCCGGTTATAGTGGAAACCTTAAAGGGAGGAATATATTTGATTAAGGTCTCTACGAACGGATCGGGCAAATCTTTAACCACAGGAAACTTTCGGCTTACATCTTTCGCCGTAAGAGGATGAAGGATAAATGCAAACTTTTCCATACCGATTCCACTCCTTTCTATTAGACCTCTCCTATAATAGGTCTATCCCCAGCACTCGATCCGGGGCCTTATATCCAGCTCGGTTAACCACCGTTCATAATCCTGTCCAGTAAGTTCTTCCGGCCGTTTGCCCGCTAAGGCAACAAGCACTCCCTCCAGCACATTCGTGCCGCAAGACCGTCCGCTCATCCATGGTGTAGTCGTTATCAGCGTCTTCACACCGCGTTCTTTGAGCAGCGCCATATCCTGGGCGGTAACGGTATTGGTGATAATGCTCTTGCCTGCCAAGCTATCCGGCATATACCGCCTGATATAATGAAAATCACCGGCAATAACCGCCGCTTCACGAAAGTAACTGCCAAACCGGGGGGTTGCCTCTCGTTGACTTAATCCGGTGGGATAGAAAAACCGGACGGGGAGCCGGGTAATCACAGGAGCCAGGCAACGCGCCAGCCTTGCCAGGCCGGTCAAAGTATGTAGTGGCAACGGCAAACCCACACCGAACAGTAAATCGCCAAAGACCAGCTTACTGCCCCGTTCCGCCAAGGCCTCGGCCATGCCAAAACGATCTACCGCACAGACCAGCAATACTGGGGTGTTCTGAAATTGTACAATGCGCTGATCATCCAAAAATTGAATGACCCGCCGTTCCAAAGTGTTTTTAAGGCCACTGCCATCAACGACCGGCGTTTTCCTGGCCACCCCTGCCAGCCGGGCACTTTCACGAAAGGTGTATTGCTTTCCACCGGCATAAATATAAAGATCAGTCCCGCCCAGACCAAAGGCATCTACCTGCCCATCCATCTGGCGAATCAGCTCCATGGCCTTCTTTATACTTCCATCTGTGCCTATACGGGAAATAGCAACCGGTTGACCACCGATTGTTTCAACGGAATGGTGATCGCGTTCTGATGATCCCAGGCTAATACTGACAATGCGTTTCACCCCAGAAAATCCTCCTGCTATAAAAGCTGTTCCATAATAGTACGTACCTTTGCCGGGTCTACATATTCGTCAGCCACCAACGGCGATTCGCCAATCTTAATAGCCACAATCTCCTTGTCAAGCAAGGCGCCAAATAGGGCGACTCTCTTATCGGAGCCAATGACAATCACCGTTTCATAGGTCCGCAATTGAGAAAGAATGCGGACAAAATCATTGAACAATTCCAGCCCTGACCTTTGCTTGATAAAGTCCTGCCGGCCCTGCTCCGATAGTACCAGACAGTAGTCAATGCCGGTCTGTCTGGCAACAGCATCAATTTCCTCGCAGTTTTTTATTGGAAACCCGATAATGGCCACTTTACCGCCTCTCCGGATTTCTCCCAGCGTTTCCAGTTTAGAGATGACCGTACGGTCCAGTCCGAAAGATTCAGACGTTTCCAATTGGGAGTAGCCTCGGGAACGCATGAGCATAATATTGTCCAGTATTTGGTGGATTTTATACAAGTTGATGACTTTAGCTCCGATGCGCAACAACATACGCTCGTCCTTTCCCAGCTAAGTGCCAAATATGATCAGGAAACTACCTATAGTATATGTACACAATACGGTGCACATACGCCTGAAAACCAACTATTTGCAAACAAAAAAGGGTATAAAAAAACAGAGCCGCAGCTCTGTTAAACATAAAATAGTACGTATGACACTGACTCTTTAAGGAAAGTAATGCTTTACTGTATCAATAAAATCCTGCCTGGATTCGGCCTGATTGAATTTCAGCCTCATTTCATTGGAGTGAGGCAAGCCTTTTGTATACCAGGCGGCATGACGGCGCATTTCACGAATGCCGACATATTCGCCCTTATAATAAAGCAGCATATCCAGATGGCGAAACAAAACATCCATACGTTCGTCCATGCCAGGTAACGGCACCAGCTCTCCTGTCGCCAGATAGTGCGTAATTTGCCGGAAAATCCAGGGATTTCCTTGGGCGGCCCGGCCTACCATAACCGCGTCGCAGGCGGTTTCTTCCATCATCCTTACCGCATCCTGCGGCGTCCTGACATCGCCATTGCCAATAACCGGAATGGTCACGCTTTCTTTCACTTTTTTTATAATACTCCAGTCAGCCTGGCCGGCGTAAAACTGTTCCCGGGTACGTCCATGCACCGCAATTGCGCTAATACCGGCCTTTTCAGCCAACAGAGCCATTTCCACAGCGTTTACCGAGTCATCATCCCAGCCTTTGCGGATTTTCACGGTTACCGGTTTGTAAACTGCTTCCGTTACACAGACCATAATGCGGTACGCTAATTCCGGCTGCTTCATCAGTGCCGAGCCTTCACCGTTTTTAACAATCTTCGGCGTGGGACACCCCATGTTAATATCAATAATATCAGCCCCGGCTTGTTCTACAATTTTAGCAGCCTCAGCCATCCCGTCCGGATCGGAGCCAAACAACTGAACGGCTACCGGCCGCTCCCGTTCCTCGCTTTGCATAATGCTTTTCGTATTGGTATTTTTGTATAGTAAGCCCTTGTTGCTGACCATTTCGGAGTATACCAGGCCACAGCCCATCTCCTTGGCCAGCAGCCGAAAGGGTAAGTCGGTCACACCGGCCATCGGCGCCAAAATAACCGGGTTTTTCAGTATTACGTTTCCAATCTGCATATCCTTATTGCTCCCTACTTAATCAGATGAACTTATTATATAGTGTCCCTTAATTTAGCGCAAATCAGACCGGCAAGAAACGATCTGTGCGCTAGGGAGTCACTGATTTATTCACACAACGCAGCCTGGTGGATCTTTTTCCGGCTGGCTCATTAGATCAGCGGTTCCCTAAAAACAAAAAAGTTTCATTATATATACAATGCTGTATATATAATGAAACTTTTATACTGCTATATGACCTGATTATTCGATGGTAATTTTATCGCCAACCGTAATTTCAGGTTTATTTTCGCCTTTTAATTCAATTTGACCCGGTAGTTCAACTTCGGAATGTCCGGTAAACTTGAATGTGCAATGACCCAACTCACTTAATGTTTTCGGTGCTTCGTCACCAATAGCAGTAATGATATACTCATGTTTTCCCATAGTTACTTTGTCGCCCACGGCAAGGGGACTCTTAATTTCGCCCGGTGTATGCATAAGCGATATTTCTTCCAGTTCAGTTAAAGGACATTTATCAAAAATAATCAAACAGCCGGTATCCTTCAATAATTCGAAAGCAGCATCTCCAACACTGGTAACAGTAACTTCGTATTTCATTTTTACTTTTCCTCTCATTTCTTAGCACAAAGAATGTAAAGTTAATGAGTGGCAAGCAACAGAAGCGCGCCAGCCCTCATTAACCTTACAAATCTTATATACTATATTGTTTTTATGATATGACTTAGAACAACCCGATTCCCATGAAGTATGCAATTACTACAGATGCCGGGCCAGTGATAAGCCGTGTCATCAGAATAACCGGTACACCGATTTCAATGGTTTGCGGTTCAGCTTCAGCCAAGCTCAAACCAACCGGATGGAAGTCGCAACCAACCTGCGGGTTGATAGCAAACAGGGCAGGCAGTGCAAAGGAAGGAGGAATATGGCCAGCGCCAATTTCCACACCAAGCAACACGCCAACTACCTGAGCGATAACGGCGCCTGGTCCAAGCATCGGTGACAGCACCGGCAGGGAGCACACAACAGATATGGCCAGCAAACCGGGGATACTGCCGGCATAGGGCGATACGAAATTAGCAATGATATTACCAATCCCGGATTGTAAGATAATACCGATAATCATACTTACAAATGCCATGAAAGGCAGAATGCTCTTAACACAAATATCAATGGTATTACGGCCGGCCTGGAAGAATATACCCACTACCTTACCGGCTGCTTTACCGAATCTGGCAAGGAAGTTGCTCTTTTCTTCCGGTTGAGGTTGTGCCGGTCTTGCAGCGGCTGCCGGTTTTGCGGCTGGAGCTGCACTCGGTACCGGAGCGGAACCATCAAACATCGTAATGTTCTCTTCTTTAACATCCGATACATAGATATCTTCGGTAATGAATTGAGCCAGAGGACCGGTTTTACCTACAGGCAAAACATTAACGGTAGGAACGCGTTTTTTCGGATATACACCGCAGCGAGCCGTACCGCCGCAGTCAACAACAACAACTGCGATTTGATCATCAGGAACACCGGTTTTAAAACCGTCTACCAGTTCGCAGCCAGTCATTTCAGCCAGTCGCAGAGCAATCGGATGAAACCCGCCGCCGGTAACGCAGACAACTTTGTTCTTTTGTTCGGTCGGTTGTATCACTAACGGTCCGCCAAAACCGGCAGGGCCTCTTTCAATTTTTACTTTATTAAACATCGCTTCATGCCTCCTAAAGATTTTAGATATTTATCAGGCTAACCCAAAAAATTCTTATTAAAACTTGTGATTAGTCTACGCTGATTCCATTTTTACGGAACATGTAAAGGGTTGCTTTTTCGGTAATAATGCCGCGCATTAAGATAACGATAACGCCTGTGATAAAGTATCTAACTGCCAGTTCACCAAGAGGAAGGCCGAGCTGAGTAATACCTTGCGAGATGCCCATCCAAACGAACAATTCAGCCGAGTTTGCATGCGGGAAAAGTCCAGTGATCGGATGAACGAAGGAGATCGATGCATCCTGGAAAGCCGGTTTATATTTTTCCGGCAGGAAACGACCAAAACTATAGCAAATCGGATTAGTTAGGAAAAATACCGCAATAACAGGGAATATGGTGTAACGCAGGATAATGTTGCCGGTACACAGCTTAGCTATATTGTTTACCTTTTCTTCACCCACTAAGCCAATCAGTGAGTTTACCGCCGTAATAAGAACAACAAGAGTGGGGATAATGCCTGTAACTAAGCCTGCAAAAACTGTACCGCCTTTTTGGAACAATGCGATAAAACCTGTCGCTAAATGTGCTAATAGATCCATGAACTTATACCTCCTTATAATTTGCACTGCCAGACTAATTCCACCGTAACCGTTCAGTCCCCCCGGACGCTTGCCGCTCCCCTCCTTTCGTGGGATTTGTAAACTGCTATATAAAATATAAACCTATATTCTATATCCTTTGTTAATGAAACCACCAGTTAGCTCTGCTCCTGTTCTTACGCCAGGCACTCGGCCGCCGCTTCGGTTTCCTCAGCTTTATTGAGCTGCCTTTCGATTTGTTCGATAGCTTCCAGCATAGCAACATCCCGCTTTTTATCCGGCTCAGCCAGTACTCTTTCTTTTAGCCGCGCAACGTTACAGCCTTTTACACCGGGTAATTCCTTGAAGCGAGCCAGCACACTGAATCCCTTCATCATGCGGCCTTCCACAACATCGCCGGCTTCGTCGGTAACCAATACCACAATATTACCTGCCGTCAGTTTCCGTTTTTTACTGCCCATACCGACAAGCCCTTTCTGTCTGGACTCGGCCAGTGTCTTTCTTAGGTTTTTTATTTGGAAGTAAGTTAATAGCATTTGCAGAGAATACATGACGAAAAGAAATAACATGAACCTTTCCATTGCTGTCCCCTTCCTCGTATCTTAATATTTACCGTTGCTCGGCATAATTGCTGATGGCTGTCGCATTGCTATAATTTGTTACCAGCACATTAATTAATTTACTATGCAGTGCGCCAATGATCGCCATGACTTTTTTCTCACCACAGGCCACGCCAATCATTGTTTCAATCCGTTTTAACGCTTCCATTTCGATGCCGACTACCCGTTTATTGAATTCAAACCGGTCGGTATTGCCTTCAATATCATAAAACCGCAGGCAGATATCGCCAATCGCGCCGGCCTTATCCAAATTGCTGGTGTCATAGAGATTAAAGTAACCGCTGCTCATCATCGACGAGGCCGGGTCGGTAGGTGAACCGACGCCGACTAATCCTATATTGCATAATTTCGCATAATCCAATACTTCTTTGATGCTGGTTTCTTTTAAAATTTCTTTTCTAATATTCTCGTTGCTGACTACGGCAGGAGCGTGCAGTAATTTGAAGCTTCCGCCAAAAGCCCGGGCCAGATCAGTAATGATTTCATTGGGATGAATCTCCCGCTGTGACTGACCGACACCGCCAATAAACGGAACAAAGGTCAGATTTAATTTTCCCGGATTAGCAATATAATTTGCAATGCATTTCACCGTATTACCCATCGACACGCCAACGGTGTTTCCCGGTTTTACAATCCGCATCAAATACTCGGCAGCCGCTTTGGCAACCTGTATCGTCTGCAGCCGGTCATCCGCTTCATCCTCGACGATAATAACTTCTTTCATACCGAATAACTTTTCAATCTTTCTTTCCAGCGATTCAAAGTTATTGCGTAATGGATTGATAATTTCGATTCTGACAATTCCGGTTTCTTTTCCCTCTTTCAACAGTCGAGACACTGTAGGCCGGGAAACTCCTAAAATGCTAGCAATTTCATTTTGGGTATAGTTTTCTTCATAATACAATTTACAGCATTTTACTATCAGCCGGCTATCATCCACAATTTTTTGCATGTTCTACAGTTCTCCTCTTTATTGATTGAAACCGAACATTTTTACATTTGTTCTTTACTTATTCTTTTGTTTGAACTTATTATAATTTAAGTTTTTAAAATAGTCAATTAATTTTTTGATAATTTTCTGCTATTTTTCAAATGACAAATTAAATTTTCAATAAATTCAGTATATATCAGCACTTGTTCGTACATTAATAATACCTTTACTACTTATAATTCGCTAATATTCGTCTATTTTTTATAATTTAATCGGTAGTTTTTTGTCAAAAAATCTCTTTTTCACTATTTAACTGAATTTTCTTAATTATATTTTCTATTTAACAAAAATCTTTCCAGTTTTCTTCTTAAATGGTTACTTTTTTTACATTTTTTCTTTTTTTTTATAATTGATAACTTTTGTTCAGTTTTATCTTGTTCTAGCACCATGGTTGAAACAAAAAAAAGTACCGGAACGAAGTTTTCACTCCACCGGTACTCACCAATTCTTTAGTTCAGTTTTCTTCTTTAAACGCTGCAATCTTCAAGGCATTGCTATAGTTTGTCACCAATACATTGATCAGCTTGCTGTTTAAGGCCCCGATAATCGCCATGACCTTATTTTCGCCACAGGCCACACCAATCATAATGTCAATTTTCTTCAAATCCTCAAGTTCAATACCGACGACCCGTTTATTAAAGTCAAACTGTTCGGTATGACCGTGAATATCATAAAAGCGCAGACAAACATCGCCAATTGCACCGGCCTTCTGCAGATTACTCGTATCGTTCAAATTAAAGTAGCCGCTGCCCATAATAGTTGACGCCGGATCGGTAGGTGATCCGATACCCACCAGACCGACATTACACAATTTAGTGTGGTCCAGCACTTCCTTTATACTCTGTTCTTTGAGAATTTCTTTCTTGATGTTTTCATTGCTGACAACCGCCGGGGCATGGAGCAGTTTAAAATTACCGCCGAACGATTTAGCCAGTTCGGTAATAATTTCATTAGGATGAATTTCCCGCTGCGATTGTCCGACACCGCCAACCAGCGGCACAAAGGTCAAGTTCAGGTTCCCCTGAATATCAATGTATTTTGCGACAGCTTTAACCATCGTTCCCATGGAAACACCGATTGTATTTCCCGGTTTCACAATGCGCATCAGATAGCTGGCTGCCGCCTTGGCTGCGTTCTTAGTCTGGAGACTAACATCTGCTTCATCTTCAACAATAATAACTTCTTTAAGACCGTATAATTGCTCCACACGCCGTTCCAGCGATTCAAAATTGTCCTGCAGAGGATTGACAATCTCGATGCGGACAACGCCCGATTCTTTACCCTCTTTTAACAACCGCGACACCGTAGGGCGTGAAATTTCCAACAGCTTAGCGATTTCATTTTGCGTATAGTTTTCTTCATAGTACAGTTTGCAGCACTTCACAACCAACCGGCTACCATCAATAATCTTGGGCATCCTGTTACCCCCCTACAACCTTGCCACTCGCACAGGTCTATTGGCCGGCGCATCTGACTCCACCGGCAGTCTGTCCTGATTCTTTTAATCAGAATTTATTTTCATAGTTACGCTTATTATAGTGTAGTCCTGCCAAATAGTCAACGTTTCGCCTGTTCTCTTAACTTAGCCCGCTTTTTTAAGACTTTCCTCTGTTCTTTCGTACATTTACCAAAAAGGCTGTGAATAACTTATAAAGTAAGTTACCACAGCCTTTTCCAGTAAAAAAACCTTTGCTTAAGCAGCAATTATTTGTTATACATGGCGTCCTGTTCTTTACGGAGTTTGTAAATCAAGGTAGACTGATCCAATTCGAGCATATCCAAAGTCAATAACTGGCCTTTCTTGGCGTCTTTCAGCATGCGAGCCTTTTTCGTAACCAAGCCGTAAGGCACATAGCCTTTAGCATCAGATTCCTGAGCCGTGGCAATAGAGCCATAGGTGGTATAGCCGCCGATTCCGTCGATATATTGACCGGCTTTCAAATCGGTTTTAGCCACAGTAATACACTCACTAACCAGACCGTCAATCGGCACAATAGTAGATTCGCCGTCAATAACCGCTTTGGCCACTGTCAGCGGCGTTTCCAGATTGCACAAGTGATACGGGCGATATAAAATCCACAGCGGACCGTTACCCATGCTATGATAACGCATCTGATAAGCAATTTCTTCATTTTCTGTAGATACGGCGACAAATACGCCCGGCGCAATGCCGTTTACATATTCAACAACACCGTGTTTATTCAAAATACCGCCGTCTTCTTTCAATCTGAATAGGTCAGGCAGTTCTTTAAGTCCGGCAGCAATTCCATGTCCACCAATTACATCAGGAATCAGTCCGGTAGCATTAGACATAGCTGTCATTTCTACCATGGTTTTAGTGCCGTCTTTGAAGGAGCAAAGCATTTTAGGACTCATTTTGCGGCGGGTTGCTTCTTCCAGAACGGTATCCGGGTTGCAGTCATAGTCCAGCTTATTGTTTTTGCCTTTCCCCATGACTTTGACATCCATACCCATGGCCTTAGCAAAACAGTATAGTTCCATAACGGCACCCGGTTCGTCACCGGCCGAGCCGGTATAAATAACGCCATGCTCAGCTGCAAATTTTTTGAGGTAAGGTCCGATAACAACGTCGGTCTCTACATTGAGCATAACCACATGCTTACCATTTCTCATGGCGTCTGTTGCCACCTTGGCACCTACGTCAGGAACTCCGGTAGCGTCAATGGCGCACTCAACCATATTAGCCTGAGAAACCAGATCGGCATTGGCTGTCGCCACATATTTTCCTGCTTCAATCCATTTATTGGCATCAGACAGCGTA
This sequence comes from Propionispora hippei DSM 15287, assembly GCF_900141835.1. Classification (NCBI taxonomy): domain Bacteria; kingdom Bacillati; phylum Bacillota; class Negativicutes; order Selenomonadales; family Sporomusaceae; genus Propionispora; species Propionispora hippei. Next base: position 13,354 of record NZ_FQZD01000023.1, read on the forward strand.
TCAACAATAGCGATTTGATCATCCTTAACACCGGCATAATGGAAAGCATGCACGGCATTTTCCACATTAATATCGGACACAATGGCAGGCGTAATCCCCTGCATGAGCACCATCTGCGTCACCATACCCCGGCCCATCTGCCCCGCGCCAACGATCCCGGTGCGAATCAGTTTGCCTTCTTGCTGACGTTTTATTAACTTTTTATCCATGTTTAGCATAAGACAATCCCCTTTAATCTTTTTATTTAAACTTACCGGCAAGTCCATTAGCGGACTGTCTACTCTGAAATCATAATGATTCACGGTTCTTCTCCCGCATAGGTTGGTTGTCGTCAGCTTACATATGTCTGATATGCGCGCCTCTTTCGCCTCGCCTTGCGAAAAAATTCCCGGCAATTCTTTTACGCTTTCAAAGTACACAGTCCACTAGGATTTGCCGAAAGTTCAACGACTTTTTATTTTACATTTGTTCTTTAATCAAAATTATGTCCACCTTTATTATAGTGTAAGATTTTTAAATAGTCAATAAAATTAAAACTAACTTTCGTTTAAATTTTAGATTTATCACTAATTCATTCTAAATAAATCCGTTCTTTAGTTTACTATTTATTTTTTACAAATGTTTTTAATAAAATCATTTATAAAAAACCCACCTTTTTCTTTGTTACTCTATGATGTCCAAAAAGGCAGGAAGAAATTTAACCTGCATAAAAAAACAGAAGCCGGCAAAGTAGTCTCCTACCCTGCCGGCTTGCACAACGTTTTACACCGTTCGCTGTCGGTTTATATTAAGAATTTCGTTCGTAAAGAATACGCAGGCCCTCCAGCGTCAGAAAATGCTCAACTACCTGAATACTGGTCGACTCCTGGGCGATCAGGTTAGCCAAGCCGCCGGTGGCGACGACATAGGCGTCCTGTCCCATTTCAACCTTCATTCGGCGGACAATCTCATCCACCTGTCCGGCAAAGCCGAAGATAATGCCTGACTGCATACTGGCCACCGTGTTGCGGCAAATAACGCTTTTCGGTTTAACCAGTTCAATGCGCGGCAACTTAGCCGCCCGCTGAAAAAGCGCCTCAGTGGAAATTCCGATGCCCGGCGCAATGGCGCCACCGAGATAATCGCCATTTTCCGCAATAGCGCAGAATGTCGTGGCCGTACCAAAATCGACGATAATCAGCGGTCCGCCAAACTTGGCGTGGGCCGCTACGGCATTGACAATCCGGTCGGCTCCCACTTCCCGCGGATTTTCATAGCGAATGCAGATGCCTGTTTTAATCCCCGGTCCAACCACCAGCGGTTCCACTTTGAAGTAACGCTGGCACATTTTGATGATTGGCACGACCAACGGCGGCACAACCGAAGAAATCATGATGGCATGGACCTCGCTGATACTGCGTCCGGCGAAACTAAACAGATTATGAATCAGCATGCCGTATTCATCGCCGGTTTTCTGGCGGTCGGTCGAAATACGCCAGTGATGAAGCAATTCCTTACCATCATAGAGACCTAACACAATATTGCTGTTTCCGATATCAAATACCAAAAGCATATATATCCTCCAACATTCTCTTTATTTACTCTTTTCCGACATTGCCGGCCGGATGGATACGTCGCCGGCAATAACCGTCTCCAGCGAACCGTCCGTCTGCACCAGCAAAGCTCCTGACGCATCAATATCCACCGCCAGTCCGCTAAACTGCTTGTCCGGTCCGACGACCTGCACGGTTTGCCCCAGCGTAACCGACAGCCGGCGCCACTCTTTTAAGATACTGTCAAAGCCGCTCCTGCTTACCTCCAGATAGACCGTTTCCAGTTCGGCCAGTATTTCCTTCAATAGTGTTTTACGGCAAAAAGGCCGGCCGGCAGCCTCTGCCAACGAAGTGGCAATACCGGCCAGTTCGTCCGGAAATTCGTCGGCCGCGATATTCACGTTAGTGCCCATGCCAAGTACAACATAGTTAATCGCATCCATTTCCGCACTCATTTCGGTCAAAATACCCACTACTTTTTTCCCGTTATATAAAATATCGTTAGGCCACTTAATACCACAGGGAACGCCGGTCGCCCGCCGAATAGCCCTGGTGAGCGCCACGGCGGTCATCAACGTACATTTGGGAGCATCATAAGGCTGAAACGGCGGCCGCAAAACAACCGACAACCAGATACCCTTGCCCCTGGGGGAAAACCAACCCCGCGCCAGCCGGCCCCTTCCGGTGCACTGGGCTTCCGCCAGCACCAGAGTACCCTCCGGACAGCCTGCTGCCGCCAGCTTTTTCGCCTCATTGCTGGTGGAGTCAATACTGTCAAACCAGTAGATCTCTTTGCCCAGTACCTGCGTAGATAAGTCATTTTTTATCTCATCAGGCAGCAGCAAATCCGGTAATTCACTCAGGCAGTAACCCCGCCGGGGATGTGCCTCAATTAAGTAACCGTCCTGCTTTAGCGCCCGGATATGTTTCCAGATCGCTGTACGGGACACCATGAGCTGCCGTGAAATTTCCTCACCTGAGATATACTCTCCCTGATTTTTTCTTAATACATTAAGAATACTGGAACGCATAATCACCCCTCCTTACCCACCGCCTGCCCGATTACTCACGGGCCGGCTAACGCCACAGCCGTTCAGGTAGCCTTCTTTCCATTATTTTCAAGAAGGTGTGGTAAAACCCGAGCGCGAAGAATAGTATTATTAATTCCCTTCTATAGAAAGAGAATCGCTGATTTAGTGCTTCCCAAAAACAGTTTACTTTAAAAACGCATACAAAGTTATGATAGCATGTTTATCGATACTGAACAATACGGAGGATCCACAATGTCTTTAAAAATTTTGATTGCCGACGACGAAATAAATATTTGCGAAGTAGTGCAGTTATATTTGGAAAAGGAAGGCTTTACCGTGTATACGGCTACCAATGGCGAACAGGCCATGGCGATTGAAACAACCGAAAAACCTGATTTGTTGCTGCTGGACATTATGCTGCCCAAATTATCCGGCTGGGATATCTGCCGCAGCATCGAACGTACGGTACCTGTCATCTTCCTGACGGCGCTAAGCGCCGAAAGCGACAAAATCACCGGCTTCTCGCTGGGGGCTGACGATTATATCACCAAGCCCTTTAGTCCCAGAGAGCTGGTAGCGCGGGTTAAAGCGGTCCTGCGGCGAAGCGGCCTTTTGCAAACCGGCGGCAGCGCCCTTGAGTTTCCCGGTCTTTTAGTCAACGCCACTACACAAACCGTCGAAGTGGACGGTCAGTCGGTCACATTGACACCAAAAGAATTCGAACTGCTCTCGTTTATCACCCGCCATCCCAAAATTGTTTTTTCCCGCGAACAGCTATTGACCAATGTCTGGGGCTATGATTTTCAGGGCGATGATCGCACGGTGGATGCCACCATTAAACGGTTGCGGCAAAAAATCAATCATTCCCACTATGCTTACGTGCATACCGTCTGGGGGACAGGCTACAAGTTCGAGGTGACTGCCAAATGATGCGCTCCATTTTCGGCAAGCTGCTGATCTCCCATATAGTAGTCATCATGATCAGTTCACTGGCTCTCAGTCTGTTGATGTCCTACCTGGTCCGCGGGCACTTTATCGACAATAAGCGCCGTGAATTACTGCAAAAAGGTGAAGCTACCGTGATTCTGCTCTCCCCTTCCTTATATAACGGCCGCCTGCCCAGCGATATTACCATGAATGTTATGAGCAACCTGGCCGGTGCGACCATCTGGCTGATGGACGAGCAGGGTTCGATTATCGCCGGCGCACCGCCAGAGCATTGGGACCGCGGCGGCTTCTTCGAGACCGATCTCGAAATGATGGAGCTATTTAACGGGACTCCCCAATCCTGGGTAAGCGAAACAAGAAAGAATCGGGATCCGGCCATCGTCGTAGCTGTTCCTATTCCTGACACCATTGTCCCCACCGCCCTCTTCTTATATGCACCTATCCTCGGAGTAAACCGAAGTGCGGAGGGTTTGGTACGCCTCATGTTCTACTCACTCTTAGTCGGCGCTTTCATTTCCGTAGGCTTAGGCTACATCACCTCCCGTAATCTGACCCGACCGATTGCTGACATCAGCCGGGCAGCCCGCAATTTTGCCAAAGGGGATTTTAACAGCCGTACCACCGCTACAGGCAATGACGAAATCGGCGGCCTGGGGAGGACCTTTAACAGCATGGCCGCTTCCCTGGCCCGGGCTGAGCAAAACAGACGGGATTTTCTCGCCAATGTGTCCCATGAATTGAAAACTCCGGTGGCCTCAATTCAAGCCCTGGCTGAAACCATCCTGGATGGTCTGGCGGCCAAACCGGCTCAGCAGGAACGGTACCTGCAAACTATCGTCGGCGAATCTAACCGCATCAATCGCCTGATCCGGGAGCTTTTGGATATGGCACAACTGGAGGCCGGCGAGCTGTCGATTGTCCGACAGAAACTCGATATAAGGGAGTTTTGGGAGCAGGAACAGGATAAATACGTTTCGCTGTTAGCCGCTAAGGCGCTATCGTTGGAAGTGGATATCCCGGCAGACCTTTCCCCAGTCTGGGCCGATCCAGACCGTCTTTCTCAGGTTTTGTCCAACCTGCTCTCCAATGCCATCCGTTATGCGCCGAAACAGTCGACTTTGACACTGACCGCCCGCTCTGTCCCTCAATTTCTTTCCATTGCGCTCACTGACCGGGGACCGGGTATTGCTCCTGCCGATCTGCCACATATTTGGGAACGTTTCTATCGGGTCGATTCGGCCCGGGCCCGCGATTCCGGCGGCACCGGACTGGGCCTTTCAATAACCAAGAAACTGGTCGAAGCCATGGGCGGCAGCATTGCCGTCCACAGTGTGGTAAACGAAGGAAGCACGTTCTCCTTTACGCTTCCCGTAGCCAGCGAATAGTACGGCCCCCAGAAACCACTTCCAGCAAAAGCTTGATGTGGTTTCTGGCTTTTTCTGCCATCGCGGTGTTGCCTACCTGACGGACATCAGCCAGTTGGCGTCCGCCGTCACCAATTCCTCTAATCTTTCAAGGAAAGCTCATTATAAGTTCTATTTCTCTCCTGTCATGATTTTGTCATATCTGAAGCCTATACTAAAACTGACAAAAGAACCCAATTATGATACGGAGGGATTCACATGAATGTAAAAAGAATTTCCCAAACGGCTATGGCAGGTCTGGTTGCCGCGACCTTCCTGGTAGGCAGCCTGGCAGTGTTGCCGACAGTACAAGCGGCTGACGGCGCCAATCGCCCGGCGATTGAACAGCGTCACAAGCTCACTCCGGAACAGATAGCCGAACACATTGCCACTACCTTTTCGCTAGATAAAGACACGGTCCTGCAATACTATAACAATGGTACAAGCTTCAAGGATATCCGGCATGCCGCTTTTTTAGCCAAAGCAGGCAACCTCTCGCTGGATACTGTTTTACAAACTAAAACCGACAGCAATTCCTGGCAAGACGTAGCTCATACCCTGAAAATCAGCCCGCAGCAAATCAAAGCTGCCCGCATAGATTTACAGGCGAACCATCTAACCAAGGCCGGTCTTGACAAGCAAGCAGCCGTTACTCTCTTAAATCAGGGCTATCATCCCCGCGATATCGCCTGCGCCAATCAATTGAGCAACGATACAGGTAAATCCATCGCCGATGTGCTGTCTTATAAAAAGATCAACAATACCTGGCAGGAGGTAGCCACTACCCTCGGTGTCAGCCCCAAACAATTCAAGCAGGAAATGAAAAATCTAAAAGGCTCTTTCCCACACCATGGCGGCTTCCACCAGGGAGGCACCGATCGAATAGCCTATTAATTTTAACCATTCCAAATTAGACAAACGCAATAAAAAAGAACCTGACTTACGCCAGGTTCCTGCGCAGACCGGCCTAGCTTTTGGCCGGTCTGTCTTTTCATTTCAGAAGAGATAACTGCCTTCCTGTCAAAAAACAGCTTCCACTGTCCCAATAACATCGCCGCAATGATTTTTTTGCACAAAGGGAAATTTAGCCGCCAACAACTCAAACTCCTGAGCTGAAATCAAGTCCAGCTTTTTCAGAAGAGAAATGACCACCGGCGCAATCGGCGCGTTACCACCATCGTCAATTTTGAGCGCTATCCCCAGTCCTTCATTTACCGCCGACAGACAATAGACCGCCTCAGCACCGACTTTGGCGGCCAGACGTCCCTTGGTGACTTGCATGATTACCGTGTCCAGGCGGCCGGTGCCGGCAACTATCTGAGGATAAGCCAGCATCGCATTCCGGATGGCGACGACGGCAGCCTGGCTTTCACCCCAGTCGGCTGCCGTCGGATTCGCCAGTTTGGCATAAGCCAGCGCCATATTCCGTAAAGGCAGGTAAAAGACAGGAACGCCGCAACCGTCAATGCCTGTCTCCACTTCGGCTACCGGCAAGCCGGCTGACCGGCTGACCGCCTGCAGCATCAATTGCTGTACCGGATGTTCCAGGGCAAAATACCGGTCCCGCGGCACCTCCAGCAAGGCAGCCAAAGCCAGCATGCCGGAATGTTTGCCGGAGCAAGGATTGTGCACAGCCTGATAAGGCAGGTTCCGGCACATCAACTCCCTGGCAGCTTTACCGCTGAGTGGTCTGGCCGTGCCGCAGGCAAGGGCCTCGGTAGTCAAACCGATTTTGCTTAGCAGTTGACTGATGATCTCCACATGGTCCGATTCACCGCTATGGGAAGCCGTCATAATGGCAAGCTCCCTGGTTGTCAGGTTAAACCTATCCAGACCGCCCCGTTCCACCAGCGGCAACACTTGAAAAGGCTTGGCCGCCGACCGCCAGAACATCCTCCGTCCGGCATCGCCGACCTGATACTGCACCTGTCCTGTCCGGTCCACCGCCACAATATCGCCGCGGTGAAGGCATTCCACCTTGCCACCGCGGGTATAGTGTAGTAATACTTCACTCATAGCCAATTCCTCCTATAAAGAAGAAAAGACTTGTATAGTGCAAGTCTTTTCCACAATGATGTTACTTATTAACGTTGCCAGCCGTGTTCGCGGGAAAGGTACACGATTTTCGGTCCCTCTGCCACACCACCACTGCCGGTATTATCCTGTGCAGCCGGTTCAGCCGATTCAGCCGATTTGTCTTCCCCTACCGCCGCGCCATCAATTTTTCCTTCTTTTAACAACTGCTCCAACTGAGACGCTTCCAGCGTCTCCCGCTCAATGAGTGCCTGGGCAATTAAATGCAGCTTATCAATATTGGTCCGCAGCATTTCTTCCGTCTTGGTATAGGCATCCTCAATTAAGCGGCGTACTTCCTGGTCTATGGCCGAAGCCACCTCTTCGCCGTAGTTGCGGTCGCGGGAAATATCACGACCCAAAAATACTTGCTGATCTTGCCGGCGGCCAAAGGTAATCGGTCCCAGCGCTTCGCTCATACCGAACTCGCAAATCATTTTGCGCACCAGATCGGTAGCCCGTTCCAGATCGTTTTGCGCCCCTGTGCTGATCTCGGACAGAACAACGGCCTCTGCCACCCGGCCACCCAGCAGGGTTTTCAATTGATCTAAGAGCTCCGAACGGGTCGCGTAATAACGGTCTTCTTTCGGCAGCATCAGTGTATAACCACCGGCCCGGCCGCGGGGAATAATCGAAACCTTGTGCACCGGATCGGTGTGAGTCAGCAGCATGCCAATCAAAGCATGCCCGGCTTCATGATAGGCGGTAAGCTTCTTTTCCTTGTCGCTGATCACTTTGCTTTTCCGTTCCGGTCCGGCAACCACCCGTTCCACTGCTTCTTCCAGCTCCGGCATTTCAATACGGCGCTTGTTGCGGCGCGCCGCCAACAGGGCTGCCTCGTTAACCAGATTGCTCAGGTCGGCGCCGGTAAAGCCGGGCGTACGACGGGCCAGTACTTCCAAACTGATCTCCTTGGCCACCGGTTTTCCTTTGGTATGGACTTTCAAAATCTCCGAACGGCCTTTTACATCCGGGCGGTCGACCACAATCTGCCGGTCAAAACGGCCGGGACGCAAGAGTGCCGGATCGAGAATATCGGGACGGTTGGTAGCGGCAATAATAATAATTCCCTCATTGACGCCAAAGCCGTCCATTTCCACCAGCAACTGATTGAGCGTCTGTTCGCGCTCGTCATGTCCGCCGCCCAAACCGGCGCCGCGTTGACGGCCAACAGCGTCAATTTCATCAATAAACACAATGCACGGAGCATTCTTTTTTGCCTGTTCAAACAAGTCCCTCACCCGGGACGCACCGACACCGACAAACATTTCCACGAAATCGGAGCCGCTGATGCTGAAAAACGGTACGCCAGCCTCGCCGGCCACAGCCCGCGCCAGCAGTGTTTTACCTGTTCCTGGCGGTCCAAACAGCAACACGCCCTTAGGAATACGCGCTCCTAAATCATTAAACTTTTTCGGATGCTTCAGAAACTCGACGACCTCTTCCAGTTCCTGCTTCGCCTCATCGGCGCCGGCCACATCGTGGAAGGTCACTTTGATCTTGTCTTCGCTGTGCAGCTTGGCACGGCTTTTACCGAAAGACATCACCCGGTTGCCGCCGCCCTGGGTTTGCTGCATAATGAAAAACCATACGCCGATCAAGAGCAGCATCGGCAGAATTGACGAGAAAATTGTTGTCCACCAGGGTGGCTGTGGCGGCTGTTCAGCCTTAATATCCACATTTTTTTCCCGTAATGTATTAATCAGTGTAGGATCATTGGGTGCAACTGTGGTAAACTCCTGACCATCCTTAAGCTTACCTTTAATCGTATTGTCCACGATCGTTACACGTTCAACCTTTTGATCCGTTGTTTGCTGCAGAAACTGCGTATAGCTGATTTCCTGCTTGTTCGTGGTACGCGATGAATAGTAGTCAATTATCGATATGGCAATGATGATAATTAACAAGTAAAAACTGACATTACGAAAAAATTTATTCAAAAAGTAGCCCTCCTCTCACTAGAGCCCAAAACCGATATTCCTCAGAGGTTTAAATACCTCCATAGTAGAACATTATACCATAACTGCCACTACTAAACAATTTTTTGCCTTCAGCTTTTAACAAATTTTATGGTTCATATACTGCCGGTTTCAAGATACCGATAAACGGCAGATTACGGTACTTCTCGGCATAATCCAATCCATAGCCGACCACAAAATGATCCGGTATGGTAAAACCGTTATAATCTATATGTACATTCACCTTCCGGCGCTCCGGTTTGTTAAGGAGCGTGCACATCCGGAGACTGGCCGGTTTGCGTGATTTGATATTATCCAGTAAATAATTTAGGGTCAGACCTGAATCAATGATATCCTCTACCACTAGTATGTGCTTTCCTTCCACTGTTTCATCCAGGTCTTTTAAAATACGCACCACGCCGCTGGAGGACGTACCGGCACCATAGCTGGACACCGCCATAAAATCAATGGCAACCGGAATATCAATCGCCCGCGCCAGATCGGCCATAAAAATAACCGCCCCGCGCAGTACGCCAATCATCAAAATTTCCTTGCCCGCATAATCCTGAGAAATCTGCCTTCCCATATCGGCAATCCGCTGTTTTAGCTCCTCCGTGCTAATCAGCACTCTTTCCACATCATCCATCATCGAATGTATCATCTTTCTCCCCCTGCTTTTCGATTGTTAGCTGCAATAAATTCCGAGTATTGCTGTCTATTTTGCCCCGTTCAGACTGCCTGAAACCACAGACCCACAGTATTCCTGCTGCATCGTAGATGATCGGCACCTGATCGCGCTGTTGACGCTCTACCTTGGCGTCAATAAAAAAGTCCTTCAATTTTTTGCTGCCCCGCATACCTGACGGAACAAAACGGTCTCCCGGCAGACGCGTCCTGATACCCAAGGGCGGCACAAGCTTGTCGGCATCAAAGACCGCGTTCTGCGACGAATGGTCATCAGTACTAGCTTGCAATAATCGGGCGTGAACTATGCACCCTAATTCCGCCGCCACCGTGCGGCCCGGTACATTCAGCAGGATGTCCACCGGAGCAGGAATCTCCGGCTCCGGCGGTCGGGACTGAGTGCCAATGACAAGACCGTTGTAAGTCTTGCGTGCCCAAAGGCAGCCGGGCAACGGCAGGCAGGCGCCTACCTGTCCGGTTAAAATCATCTCTATCATTTTTTCCACATGATAGAAGCTTATTCCTCTTAGATTTCCCTGTTTTTTTTCAATTGTCAAACGCAATACTTCCCGCTGCAGCGCACAGGGCAGACCAGCAAACTTCTGTCCGTCCAGGGCGAACACCTCCGGCTCGGTTTGTACCGTTTCCTTCCAGATCTGTTCGGCTGCCGCCCGGACAAATGCGTGCTCCTCGCCAATGATCGCCGCCGTGCGGCACAAAGACTCCTTAATTGCCGGATTATAGCGTTCCTCCAGCCAAGGCAGCAGTTCCAGACGTATGGAATTGCGCAGATAATCGGTTTGCCGGTTGGTGCTGTCCGTGCGAGCCGGCAGTTTGTGCTCCCGGCAGTAGGCCTCAATCTCAGACCGGGTTACCGCCAGCAGTGGCCGGATAATTCCGTTGCCGGCCGGCAGCATACCCGCCAGTCCGTCGCTGCCCGCGCCCCGTAAAAGATGGATAAGTACCGTCTCAGCCTGATCGTCCCGGTGATGGCCTGTGGCAATAGCTGCCGCTTTGACCTCGGCGGCAACTTCCCGCAAATACCGGTATCTTAGGAACCTTGCCGTCTCCTCCAGAGAATGTCCGGAGCCGGCGGCCAAAGCCGGAACGTCTAGCGCCGTGCTATAGCAACGGATATCCCGTTGCCGGCAGAAATCGGCGACAAACTGCGCGTCTGCCGCCGACTCGGCCCCCCGGATCATATGGTCCATATGGGCCGCCACCAGTTCAATACCATAGGTTGAACGAAAAGCTTGCAGGATATGCAGCAACGCCAGTGAGTCCGGACCGCCGGAGCAGGCCAGCAGAATGGTATCGCCGGATCGCAGCAGCGAATGACTTTCTATGTATTGTTTAACTTTTTTTATCATACGACCGGCTTCTCCTCTAGAGCGTGTCAAAAAACTAGCCGGATTATTTCGGCAGCTTTCCGACACGCCCTAATTTATTATAATTTATCACCAGGCGATAGACGGTAGAACTGGAAAAAATGCCGAAAGCAATGGCGGCGCCCGTTAAAACGGTACGCATAGCCATGGATACCCCGTCTACGTAGTGTCCCTTTACCATATATAGCATGGTCGTATAGGCTTCGCTGCCCGGCACCAGGGGGAAAAAGGCGGGAATAATAAAGATGGTTGCCGGTTTCTTTAGCAGCCGGGCCAATAACTCGGCCGATACGCCGATGACAATGCTGGCCAAGAAATTAGCCATTATCGGGTTGGCTCCCGCCAGTCCCGCCAGATACATAACCCCCCAGGCGGCCACGCCAACGCCGCCGGCATATAGCAACAGACTACGCGGAATCCGGTACAACACCCCGACAGAAACAGACATTAGAAACACCGCCACCAATTTAAAAATAACCATACTACCTTCCCTTTCACCGCTTTTTCACAGGACCGTCGCCAGGACGATAAAAACGCCCATGGCTACCGCCACCGCCGTTAGCAGGGCTTCCATACCCCGTGACAAGCCGCTCACCAGATCACCGACAATGAAATCACGCAGCGCATTGGTAATCGCCATCCCTGGCACCAGGGGCATAATGCCGCCGATAATAATGCTGTCACGGCCCAACTGGGGCCAGTAATAGTATAAAACCGAACCAATCACCGCCACTACTGCGCCGCCTAAAAATTCATAAGCTACCGGCGTTCCCTGCAGCCGGGAAACAACATGGGCGATATAGCGTACCGCGCCGGCGGCCACAAAAGCCGCCCCAATCTCAAAAAAGCCGCCTGCCTGCAGAACGGCGGTCGTCGCCCCGATGGCGCCCGACGCAGCTATGGAAGTCGGCAAGGAAAATCCGCTCCGTTCCTGGGAGATGCGCAGCAGGATGGCTTTGGCGCTGCCAGGATCAATGCGCCGTTCCACCAGACGGCGGGACAGCTCATTCACCTTGGCAATGCGGTCCAGGTTGATCGTCCGGTCCCTGACCCGGCGAATCATTGTCAGCGACTGGCCTGACGCATCGCTTACCGTCAGAAAGACCCCTGTCGGAATGACAAAGCTCTCCACACCGGCCGCGCCACAGGCCCTGGCCATATGCTCCATCGTTTCTTCCACCCGCCGGGTCTCGCCGCCGTTTTTTAGCAGGACTTCGCCGGCCAGCGCCGCCAACAGAACAATCTTTTCCAAGGGAATTTCCACACTGCCACCACCTTTGGTATTACTGTTCGCCCAGATTATAGAATTTCCTTCTGGGTCCGGCAGCCCGACCCCGGGAAGACCGCCGGCATGAGCAGAAAAGACAGTCCACAAAACAAAGTGATGTGCCAAATGATCACGTTCACAGGCTTCACAACCACTCGCGGGTCCTGACCGTACAAAATAAGGGAGGGTACTAAAATAGTATGGCTCCCTCCCTCGTCGCTTATTAAATCCCGGCACAGAAAAACAGCCGGTTTATCCGGCTGTTTTTCCCTGCAGGGCATTGGACTCGGCAATCCGGACGGCCAACACCGTCATATCATCCCGTAGGTGTCCGCCCGATAAACGCTTGGCTTCTGCCAAAATCTGCTGTGCCACCTCCTGCGGCTGGCTGCTGCGCAGACGCCGCAAATAATTAATTACCCAATTCTCTTTGCCGGCGGCCGTCGCCTGCACATCGGCCACACCATCGCTTACCATGACAATAATATCGCCTGCCGCCAGTTGGGCCTCTACCGGCTCAATCTCGATCTGCTGCAATATGCCGATTGGCAACGATGCCGACCGGATCATACCTACTTCATGAACCCGCTTTACAAAACTTGGCGGAGCGCCAATTTTGAGAAACTCCACCGCTCCGTTGTAGGTGTCAATAATCGCCATATCCAGCGTAACAAAGCTTTCAGCCGGTCCTTGCAGCAACAGCATTGCATTGGTTGTCCTAATGGCCGATTCCACAGCAAAACCGGCAGTCAGCAGCTTTTCCATAAGTTGTACCGCCAGAGAACTTTCCTTCGCTGCCTGACTGCCACTTCCCATGCCGTCGCTTAGCAGCAGCAGCGTTTTTCCTTGCGGCAGATGGGTAACGGAACAGGTGTCGCCGCAGACCTGCTGTGCTTCCTTGGACAAGCTGGCCATACCGGCCTGTACGGTAAAGCGCTTGGCCGGCTGAAGCGTGATTTGGCAGGGTTTGTGTCGCAGGGCATGGCCACACTGAGTCCGCAGCACCATTCGTTCCTGCAGCAAATTGGCGGCCAACGGCAAAATAACCTGTCGGCATTCCTGCCGGTCCTGACAAGGCTGCTTTTCCAGCCGGATACACAGTGTTCCCTGGCGGCCATTCACTTTCACACCGGTCACGGGGCAGCCCGCCTCGGCTGCTTTTGACGCCAGCAACGCCGCTGCTTTTCGGTCATCATTTGTTTCCCTGACCACTTCCTGCGCCAGGTTGCCCACAATATTGGCAATCGCTTTCATTTGTTCGGCCACCAACTGCCGCTGGCCGGCCAGCTTGTAACGGCTGCCGCCACTGCCGCCACACTGTTCAGCCACTGCAGCAATAGCCGCTGCCAGTTCCCGTTGTTTAATGCATACGCTGCGCAAATGAGGCGGCAATGTACTGCCCGCAATAGCTTCCCCAGACAGAATCACCTCACTAATCACCTGACTTGTCCGGTAGAAATCAACTTCCCAGCAATTGGCCCGCTGGGCGCAGGCCCCACAAACCTGTTCATCAATGGCCGCCAGCATCTTGGCAGTAGCCTCTTCCCGAAACTGTTCCGATCGCGGCTCGCTAACCCGGTTGATGGTCACTGCCAGTTCCTGAAATAAATCAGCTACATGAGTCAGCTTAGCCGCCGCCTCGTTAATTTTTGGCGACGGTTTTGCCCCTTCTCCCCGCGGCACAAAGCGTGCCGTCCATTCTCCCAGCCAGCTCATGGGCAGGCAGATAAAAGGAATCGCAGCCAAGGCAGATTCACTTAATACATTTAACAGTTCAGCAGCTTGTCCAAAAAATAATATGGTCAACAGACTGCCTGTTTCAAAGCCTAAAATAACGGCAAATTTACCAAATTTACGAAAAACACCGGCAAAAGCCCCGGCCAGGGCATAATACGCCACATGCAGCACCGCGCCGTCCAGCAATCCGGCGGCCAGACCAAGCACGGTTCCGGCAGCGGCACCGGCTCCCGGTCCACCCGCCAGGGCCAGGATCATAATCAGCAGACTGCCGGCCATATTGCGTACATTGTAATCCAATAACCACCAGCCGTCCAAGCCGCTGGTAGCAATCGCCAACAAGACAACCAGACACATGAAGGTTTCCTGACTGAGCTGCCGGCCGGCGCTTGCCGGCGCTGCCTGCAAAACCGGAAAGGCGTATAAAAACGCGTAGGCCAGCAACATACACATGGCGGCCTCCAAACAAATCTCCAATACCGTATACAAGGTAACAACCGGTAGGTTCATATAAGCAAGTCCCAGTCCACCGAACAATACCGTGCCCATCAGAAACAACGGAACGGCCAGAAATTTCCGATGCAGCAGCGTAAGCTTGTCCGCCAGCAAAAAATAAAGCAATACTGACAACCCGTAAACCGACGCCTCCGAATAGTGTCCGGCCGACAGGCTCCCCACTATTACCCAAAACCCGGCCCCTAAAGCCTGGCTGGGCAAAAATTGAGCAGTTGCCGCGAAAAAGGCCAGTCCGAAGGGGGAAATTTCGCCGAGAATACTGACTCTTGACAACAAGAAAGCCAGTACGGCAACAAATAAGTACTCCGCCGTCAGCATCACCGCAAAACGCCTAACCAACCGGCGTCCTACCTTGAAACTTTCTGTCATTCCTTGCTTTATAGCAGGCACTGCACTGACCTGTTCGGCCATTTCCGGCAGCCCTACGGCTTTATCCGGCAAAGAAGCTACTGTTACTTTCGACATAAGAACCTCCACCTCTGCTATCTAGTCTCTTGGCAATTCTAAAACGACAGAATGATGGCGGCTATGTTTCACAACACAAGGCGAAAGAAAGAGGCATACCGGACGTATGCCGTCTGACGACAACGCAGTGTTACGAAATATAGACCGTCAGCATTACAGGCTTAGGGTTGTCCAGAGACGCTCATCTGTACTATCATTTTACAAAAAGGAGTATCCAATCTTTGTCTGAACAAGTCGCCCAACTGGAAAAATATTCCGACATATGACAAGCGAAAAATACAAATATATCCATGACCGCCATTAATCAGCAGCGGCAGCTCCAGGAAACGGCTGAGTAAATTGTCGATACAAATACAAAACAGCTAAGGCTTGCGCCTGTATTTCGCTAAAAAACAGATACAGGCTTCGCCGCTTTACTTTATTCCGTAACAGATTTTCGATACAAAAAAAGAACCTTCCCTCAGGAAGGTTCCGTCTTTTATTCCGCTCGGCGGGCAGCGCCACGGCCACCACGCTTTGATTCCGTGTTGCGCTTAAGATCACTTAACCGTTCATCGCTGTCTTTCAGAAACTTGTTCAGCTTATCCTCAAAAGAAACGGTGTTAAACTTGTTGGGACGCCGATTGTCATTGGCAGGGCGCCGATTATCATTGGCGTATACTCGTTTGGGGCCTACAGCGGCATTAGGATTTGGCGCTTGCAACTGTTTGATGGACAAGCCGATTTTACCTCGCTCATCAACCGACAGCACTTTGACCTTTACCTTATCCTGTTCCTTGAGAAAATCTTTTACATCGCGGACATATACATCGGCGACTTCAGAAATATGGATGAGACCGACTTTTCCTCCAGGCAGTTCAACAAACGCCCCGAAATTTGTAATCCCGGTTACAACGCCCTCTACCACACTGCCAATTTCAATGGACATACTAACAAATATCCTCCCTTAAATAACTCGTTTTGCAAACATATTATACTCTTCACGGTGAAAAGGTGTCAAGAAATACTGTTACAATTAACAATCTTATAACAATAACAGGGCGCGTTTCCAAACTAACGGAATAATCCATGGCGAGAAATTATTCCGTCAAACGAGACAGCAGGCTGCAAAACCAGCGGCCCCTATTTCGTAACAGGTTAACAAAATACGGCACAAAAGCATCGTCATGAGGCATTTCGGATAGTATGAAAACACATCCTACCCTTATTCCCTGGCCGGAACATAAGGCACTTCTCCCGGTTTTACCAAACCCAGTTCCTCCCGGGCCAGCTTCTCAATATAGGCCCGGTCATTCAGGCGGTTACGTTCCTCCGTCAGCTCGACGTGACGCTTGTCGGCGTCTGCCAGCTTGGCTTTCGTCGCCTCAAGCTCCTGGTTGATCGCATTAATCTGAGATTGTTGTCCAAAAGAAAGATAGGCAAAATACACAATCAGTCCGACAACGACCAGCCTAAACCATTTCAGCCGGTATTTCGGCCGCTGCTTGATCACTTTCAGCACCACCATCATTGATAATTTCCGGCGTCACGGGGCCGCCGGCAAAAGGCAATACAGCATTCGCTTTTGCCTATATTCGCCAGGCCGCCCCATTTTCCTGCCACTCCGGACGCCTGTTATTAGAAAACTACTTCTCCGGCGGCCGCTTGTTTAAGCGCCAGGGTCTACAGCTGCGGCAATATCGCCCGGCGCTCCGCCCCGCAGCCGCCAGCCGGCGCCCAGTAAACAGAAAGGGAAAGACCAGTGCTCCAAACAGGATAGCCACCGGTTTTACTACCAGCCAGAACAGCAACAGTTTCAGGTACCTGAGACCGGCACCGGTCAGCCGGAGCCCCTGCAACAACAGCCGAATGACGAAGGAGCTGGCCAAACGATAGTAGAGGGCGGCACCGGTAAATAAGCCGATAAAGACATATAGCCTGAGTTCACCGCCGTTGGTGAACAGCAGGATGCCGAAAACCACAGCGGTTGCAACCAGCCAGTATAAAAAATCGGCCAGTGCCGTACTCCATTTTTTCAACCTGAAAGTTCCCCGCAAAACCCGGTAACCGTCAAATAAAATGCCTAGCAGGAAGCCTGTTGCCGTCATGACACTAAACACTGCAGCCTGCCCGCTCAATTCCATAGTCTCACCCCTTACCCTAATACCACCGCCAGGATTTATACCTGGTACGCAGTTGGCGCCCCTGATACACCAAAAGCAGCAGCGTTGCCCCTGTCAGCAGGTGCAGCGGCAGCCAAAGGGCGGTCAAGCCATCGCCTGGCCAGATAAGCGGCTCTTGCCGCAGTTCGGAAGAGTACCGCGCAATCCGGGACAGATACTGTCTGGTTTCATCATAGGGCGGTACGCCGCCGTAGTCATCCACATCCTGCGGTCCGGCATTATATGCCGCCAGTGCTTGTACGGCATTACCCTTATACCGCTCCAGCAGGCGGCTCAAATACACTGTGCCGATCCGTATATTTATCGCCGGATCAAAGTAGCAGGCTTCATCGCTCCGTCCGCCTGTAGCATGAATCTCACTGTTGATTTGCCGCCAGGTTTCCGGCATGACTTGCATCAGCCCCCTGGCTCCTGTCGGGGACACCGCCTGCGGATTGAAGGAACTTTCAGCGAAAATCACACCAGCCACCAGTTCCGGATTGACGCCGGTCGCTCCAGCCGTCTGATTGATCAGTCCGGCATAGGGGATGTCCGCCGGCACCGGCTGCCCCGGCGCCGCTGCCCGGTCATTAAAATGCCGCCAGCTTAGGGTCCGGTATCCCAGCACAGCTGTATGCAACACGCCGTACGCCAGCAGCTCAGCCAGCAGCAGCCAGACCAGAAAGCGCCATGTCTTTAGCAATCTGCTCCGCAAGCCCATTCCTCCCCTGTCTGCCGGGAATAACCGTCTATTTTAAAAACCTTTCCAACAGCCCTTTCTTCTGGTGTCCGCCGTCATCATAGCTAATGCTCTTGACCAGTCCCTCCACCACCAGGCTCCCTTGCTCCAGATTAAGCTGTTTGATGTTGAGATGCTCTCCTTTAATCGACAGCAGGCCCTGCTCGGTTTCCATGATCATCTCATTTTCATCATAGCTGCCCAGGCTTACCACGCCTTCGACCTCCAATTCCTCCCTTTCCACTAACCGCAGTTGATGCTGCCACTTCGGTGTTCTATTATCAACCGGCATACCTTTCCCTCCCCGATGATCCATCGACTTAGTGATGTATATGCAGGGACAATGTATTCTATTACTTTTCTTTTTATCATTTAATATTTGTTCTTACCCACTTCCCTTTTTCTTTCTTAAACTTAAGGGTATTCTGCAATGGGAGCTAAAAAGTACTGAGCAAACTACCAGCACCCGGAGAAGGTCGTATCTTAACCTAAGCGTAAGTCAGCGACAGCACTCCCGCATTGTTAAGATACCATCCTTTCCAGGCCTGCTTACTGAGATAAACTGCCCTAATCATCTGTTCCCCTTTTTGTCATGATACAAAAAGGGGCAAAAAAATCTAGGCCAGACACTCCAAAAGGCTTGAAAAAGGAGCACCTTCCTAAAAATCCGAAACTCGCTTCGCTCAAACAGACGGATTTTCTTAACGGAAGGCATTCCTTTTTCATCCTGCGGACCGCCTTTTTCCGTAACGGCCATCAGGAACGACGCAAGTTAATGGATTGACAGTTAAATAAGTGAAACTATCCTCCAATAGGCGCTAAAAAGTGCTGCGCAAACTATTATCACCCGGGGAGGGCCGTATCTTAACACAAGCGTAAGTCAGCGACAGCGTTGAAGTGTTGTTAAGGTACGATCCTCCCCGAGCCTGCTTGATTGACGCTGACCGCTATCTTCTCATAAAAAAGAGGCTATTGCATTAAAAAACCGCAATAGCCTCTATAGCTTGAGTTAACGCTTACTCCCACCGTTTTTCGATGGTAACATCCTTAAAGTAATGTCCGATGATATCTTGTGCCTTTTTGCCTTCTTGGGCCATTTTGTTGGCTCCCCATTGAGAGATGCCTACGCCGTGACCGTAGCCTTTGCCGGTAAAGCGAACGCTATTGCCTGTCAGCTCAATCTTATCAAGCAACATGGACTTTAGCTTGCTGCTGCCCAGCCCGATGCGCATTTCCGGTCCTGAAACCTCAATAGTTCCGTTGACCAGCAGCGTCAGCGCCCGGCCGGAAGGACCTTTCTTTCCGATTTGCAGATTATCCAGGCTGGTCACATCCTTACCCAGACCGTGCAATACATCCATGACTTCCTGCTTGGTAAACTCGGCTGTCCAGTTTTGCACATCGGCGGGAGCCAGATCGTCCGGCGATTGTACACTGGTGATATACGGCGGCTCATCCTCTTTAAAATCCAGGCCTTCTTTAGCGGTGGCCGTTATACCGCCGGCACTGGCATGAAACCAGGCATGAATCGGCTTACCCTGGTAGGTAATGATTTGGCCGCGGGTCATATCCACGGCTTTTTTTACCTGATCGTTGACCGCTTGGGCGTCATAAGCCTGAAATTCCTTAATATCGGTCGAGGCCTGCGTTCCCCGGTCAGGTACGCCGCCCTTTTCCTCAATAGCCTGCAGGGTAAAAGTCCTGGCCAAAATCGCCTGTGTAGCCAGTGCTTCCAAGGGCCAGTCATTCTTCATCTCACCAGCCACCACACCGGCAATATAGTCTTCCATTTTCATGGAGCGTTTCTCACCGGTTTCATGCATATACACGGTGATGGTCGGTTCGGTCCCTTGAGCCGTTTGCTGCTGGGGCGCCGGCGGCTTTTGTTCCGGCTTTTGCTGGGGCGACTTCGACCAGGAACAGCCGCTGAGCAGCAGGATGGCGGCAAGCACAATCCATAGCTTGACATATATCGGTTTCATCTTCTGCATATCACTGCCTCCTTAGCAATTATCTGCTATTAGTATGACAACGATACGAGAATTTTATCACTACTCGCCAATTTTTACACCGTAAATTGACGTACCATGGACTCCAGATTGGCAGCCATGCTTTGCAGCCTATCTACCGCATCGGTAATTCGATGAGCCGCGGCTGCCTGCTGCTGGGAAACGGCGGCAATTTCCTGCGTACTGCCGGTATTGCCGGCCGCCAGTTCGGTAATATGGGTTACGGCCTCAATGGCTTGACCGCATAGCAGCATCTGCGCATCGGTTTCCTGGGTAATCGTCCGGGCCTGCGATCTGACATACTCAATATCTTCCACAATTTTGGTAAAGGCAACGCCGCTCTGCTGGGTGATAACCACCCCTTTATCCACATAACTGCGACTTTGCTCCATTGCACTGACAGCATCCTCCGCCTCATGGTGAATCCGGCTGATAATATCGGCAATCCGGCCGGTGGCCTGTGTCGACTGCTCCGCCAGTTTTCGCACTTCCTCCGCTACCACGGCAAAGCCCCGCCCGGCCTGACCGGCCCGGGCCGCCTCAATGGCTGCGTTAAGCGCCAACAGATTGGTCTGATCGGCGATTTCCTTGATAATATGAGTAACCTGGCCGATCTCCTTGGTGCAGGCAACCAGTCCGGTAACCGTCTTTCCTGTTTTGTCGGCCAACAGCTTAATCTGATCCATCGTCCCGGTCGTTTGTTCAATCACCGACTGGCCTTCCAGTGCCGCAGCGGCGCAAACTTCGGTCGAACGGGCAACCTCCTGAATACTTTCCGTTACCGTCCGGGTCACACCGACCAACTCATGCAGCAAAGCCTCAGTAGTTTCGGTATCGCGGCTCTGTTGTTCCATCTGGCCGGCAATATGTACAATCGATTCTGCCACATGACTGCTGGCCGACTTAGCCTGTCCAGCAGCCTGTCCCACCTGGCCGGAGGATCCCAGGACCAGTACGGCTGTTTCCTTTACCGACAGAACAATTTGCCGCAAATTAGCCGTCATTTGATTGAACCCACCCGCCACACGTCCCAGTTCATCATGATTCCTATTGTCCAGTTGATGGGTCAAATCACCGCCGGCAACCCTTTCTACCGCCTGCTGCAGTTTTTTAAGCGGCAGCAGTGTTTTGCGGATAGCAAAAAAACCAAGCACCACAAAAACGAGGGTAATCGCCGCTGTCACAAAGATGCTATGCCGCACCGTTGTGTAGGCTTCTGTTAAGGCCAGCTCTTTCGGATAGGCTGCAATAGCCAGCCAGGGAGTATTGGCAATCGGCCGGTAAGAGATCAAATATTCCTGACCCCGGAAAACACCGATGGTATCACCGGTTTCTTCGGTTACCGCTTTTTTATAAAAATCGTCGGACAGCACCTTGCGTTCAATGACCGCCGACGAATCGCTTTGATAAAAGAGCGGTACTTGCCCGTGATCAACAATAATGACGGCATAGCCCGGATTCTGGGCTAATACCTCCTCCACCATGGTATAGAGGGTATTCAGCGAAATATGTGCTCCCAGCACGCCTGCCACCTGGTTGCCGCTGCCGTATACAGGCGTGGTTCCAACCAGTTGCAACTGCTGATTGGGTCCGGCCACAGGCTCCGAGATTTGCGTCCCCCCCTGCAAGGCTGTTTTAAAATAGCCGGCATCTGCCAGCGACGTCATGCTCAGCGGCTGGGTCGACCATATCAGGCTGCCGTCAGGCCTAGCCACGAATAAAGGATCATTACCGCCATAGTAGGCCTGAATCGTCTCCAGATACTGCCGGATAGCCTCAGGCTGCATCGTCCGCAGCCCCTGATAAGCCCCGGCTACCGTAATAAAATTCTTTTTACTTTGCAAATACCGGCCGATATCACTGGCCACGCGTTCAGCTACTTTATTGTTTTTATCTACAGCAGCGTTTTGCAGGCTGGACATGGTCTGCGCGGCAAAATACCAGCCGGTCAGCAGCATCGCCAAAGAGCAGATGAGAACAATAAAACCTGTGGCCCGCGTCACCAAAGAAGACAGTAACTGCCGCACGGCCTGCTTACCCTTTTCGTACCGGCAGTTTGGCAAACCTCTGCGAATGCTCTTCAGACCTAGTTTGATTCGGTTCATCCCCGTGCCCCCTAATCCATGTATGTTCGTTTACATATTACCATTTTTTTCTTTACCCACCTATAGCAATACATCATATTTAACAAAGACTTAACATCGTGTTAATCTTTCGCTCATATTAACATAACAACAGGGACAGGGACCCTTTTATAGTCCCTGCCCCTGTTGTTATAAAGTCGGCTATTCTTTTTATTAATGCTTTCCGGCACTCAGCTTTTTCTGCAAAAGCTGTCCCGGAATAGTAAACATCAGGTTAAAGGCTAGAATAGTGATAATCAGCAGCGCGCCAATACCATTGGCAATCTCCATCCGGTCTGGCACCAGGCCGACCGCCATAACATACCACATATGCACCGCCAGTGTTTCGCCGGCCGCCGTCACATCAAAATTGGGAATCTGACGGGCTACGGTCGTACCGGCGGTAAATATCAAAATAGCCGTCTCACCGAGGGCCCGTCCTGCCGTCAGCGTAATACCCGTGATAATTCCCGGCAGAGCATTGGGCAGCACAACCCGCCAGATAGTCTGCCACTTGGTAGCGCCCAGCGCCAGGCTGGCTTCCCGGTAAGAAACCGGTACGGTGCGGATCGACTCTTCCGTTACCCGCACCAGCACAGGCAGATTGAGCAGCATAAGGGTAAGCGAACCCCCGATAATACTGAAACCAACTCCCAGCATATTCACAAAAATAATCATGCCGAACAAGCCTAGGACAATGGATGGTACAGTCGCCAGGCTTTCGGTACTAAGACGGATCATATCGGTAAGACGGCTGTTTCTGGCGTATTCGGCCAGATAGACCCCCGCACCAATGGCAACCGGAATTGAAAAGAGCAGGGACAGCACCAAAATATAAAAGGAGTTAAAAAACTGCGCTCCCACACCGCCGCCCACATTAATATCACTCGACCGGCCGGTAATAAAATTCCAGGACAACACGGGAGCTCCTTGATATAAAATGTACAGCAAAAAAACTGCCAGAATGCCCATGATCAGCAGACCTGCTCCCCACATCACTGCCGTCGCCAAATGGTTGATCAAGTAAGACCTCTTAGCGTATGTTCCGTTCATCTCAGCCCACCCTTTCTTTGGCAATCCGGCGAATAACCAGAATCATCCCCAATGACAGTAAAAGCAACACCAACGCCATCAAAAACAGTGAATTACCCCAGGCCGAACCAAACGGCGTGTTGCCCATTTCCACAACAATCTCACTGGGTAAAGTGGCCGTAGGCATAAACAGCGACTTTGCCAATTGCGGCGTATTCCCGATGACCATTTGTACTGCCATCGTCTCACCGATAGCCCGGGCCATGGCTAAGATAACCGAGGTTAAAATACCCGGCAAGGCGGCCGGCACCAGTACCTTCCATAGTGTCTGCCAACGGGTCGCGCCCAGGGCCAGGGAGGCCTCCTCCAGCGTACGGGGCACCGCCCGCAATGCGTCCTCCGAAATGCTGATAATTGTCGGTAATATCATAACCGCCAGAATCACGGCCGCAGCCAACAGACCAAAACCGGAACTGGCATGAAAGGTTTCCCGGATAAAGGGCACCAGGATGGTCAGCCCCACAAAGCCATAAACCACGGAAGGTATGGCCACGTACAGATCAGTGGCGGGCCGCATGAAATTTCTCAGCCGCGCCGGAGCAATCTTGGCCATGAACATGGCTCCCGCCAAACCTAGCGGCGCGCCCAGCACGATTGCCAGCAGCGTGACGAGCACCGACCCGGCAATGAAGCTAAACGCACCATAACTGCCTTCGCTCGGGTCCCATTTTGTTGAAAGGAAAAACTCGCTGGGACTGACTTCCTTAAAGGTGAGCAGCCCCTGCTGCCCGATAAACAGAATGATCGACAAGATAATAACCGCCATTAAGCCGGCACTGGCAACAAATAAGTACCGGACATATTTATCACAGAGAAGTTTCCATTTATGTTCTCTATCTTCTACTGTTACACAGTTCTCTGCCAACTCCATGACCTCACATCCTTATATTTCTCTTGTGTTCATTATAAAGCACCGGGTCAGGGCAATTTGTTAACGCTTTGTAAAGTTTCTGTTAAATAAAAAACAGGCCACCAGAAGGTATGGCCTGTTTTCGAAGAAAGCGCTTATTTCTTCACTTTGGTGATAGGAATAAAACCGTTTTTCTCTACATAGGTTTCCTGGAATTCTTTGCTCATAACATAGTCAATGAAGGCTTTCACCGCACCGGTGGCTTCCCCCTTGGTATACATATGCTCATAGGCAAAGATAGTGTACTTGCCGCCGATAACCGCATCAGGGCTGTACTTTACACCGTCTACCGCCAAGGCTTTCACCGTGTTGTCGGCGTAAGCGGCGTCAACGTAGCCGATAGCACCGGGTGTGCTGGCAATCGCCGAACGAACCGCACCGTTAGAATCCTGAATAACGGCATTGTCAGTAAAAGCGGCACCTTTCAGTACCAGATCACTGATGGTAGCGCGGGAACCGGAGGATTTAGCCCGGTGAATCAAGGTGATTTTTTCATCCTTGCCGCCCACATCTTTCCAATTAGTAATTTTACCGGTCAGAATATCGACATATTGCTGTTTTGTCAGATTATCCAGAGTCACATCCTGATTGGCAATAAATACGAACGGTGCTACTGCGACCTGATGATCAACCAGGCCTTTATCTTTATATTCAGCCGGCAGATCAACATCGGAGTTGCCGATATTCACCGAACCTGCCGCAACCTGATTCATCCCGGTGAAGGAGCCGCCGCCGGCGATATTGATCGTCACCTTGTCATGTTTTTTCTGGAATTCCTCCTGGGCTGGTTTGAGAAGTGGCAGCAACGCCGTCGAACCTGAGGCCGTTACCGTACCTTCCACTTTAGCCTCAGCCGGCTGGCTTTTTCCTTCAGTGCCTGCCCCCGAGCTACCGCAGCCTGCAATCACACTCATACTTAGAACAAGACCCAACAAAGCGGCCAAAGCCTTTGACTTCTGAACAAGTTTCATCAAATGAGACCTCCTATTTTTTTGGCTATGTTCTCATTGTAAAGCATGCCCAACTGGCCTGTGTTAAGCGAATGTTACGGTTTTGTTAACTTTCTGCCAATACCTCATCCGTTCCACCCCAACGGCCTTCCGAAAAAGGAAAAGCCGGCCAATGCCGGATTTGCGGATTTACACCAACTCTTTAATTACTGAAGAAAGAACAACTGTTCAATGGCCGCAGGCTTCAGGCCCAACAAAGTAGCAGCTTTTCCAGATCACTTTACAGCGTTTTTTTACGCCTCCGGCGGTTTCAGCCAGTGCAGCCGTCGACTTGAACTGGCCGGCCTGATTTTTTACCACGGCAATGGACAGGGAAATCAGCGGATATTTTTCTTCCACACCATGCCGGTTTTTGGCAATAATATATCCCTTGTTTTTATCCCGCTCGGTATAAAAATCCAAAATCCGGTTATCAAACAATTCGATGAGCGACTGGCATAGGACTTCCACCTCCACCTGTTTTACCACGGCGATAAAATCATCGCCGCCAATATGCCCGACAAAACAATCCCGGTTGCCCCAAAGCATCACCTGCTGTTGAATCATCTGGGCCAGCATGGACAACACCTTGTCGCCGTTGTCAAATCCGTAGGTGTCGTTGTAGGCTTTAAAATTGTCCAAATCAAAATAGAGCACGGCAAAATCGGCCCGCCGTTCCAGCTCCAGCCGCAGTTTTTCCTCAATCAGAATATTGCCCGGCAGCCCGCTGAGCGGATTACAATGCTTAGCGCGGTTGACCTCCAGTTGAGTAGTTTTTTCCAGCAGGGCTTTTACTGTAGTAATGCCATAATACAGGCCATTGCGCGTTACGATAATATAGTCATATAAATTTTTTTCCGGACGGGACACGGCGAATTTAGATACCTGGTCCAGGGGCATATAATAATCAACAATCAGCGGATTGCGATCCATAAGCAGGCTTACCTGCCGCT
The DNA here is from genome assembly GCF_900141835.1 of Propionispora hippei DSM 15287. NCBI lineage: Bacteria > Bacillati > Bacillota > Negativicutes > Selenomonadales > Sporomusaceae > Propionispora > Propionispora hippei. The sequence continues at coordinate 39,312 of NZ_FQZD01000023.1, forward strand.
TGGTGTATACAGCTACGCCGTACTGGGTGCCTAGTCGGCCAAAGAGGGTATTGCGCATCAAAAGACCTACCGGATAACTGTCCTGAACAATGGTAATCCCCATTAAGTTGGGATTACAGTCAAAGTGCTCAATAGCCTGCGAGCCGATTATGCTGACTTCAAACGCCGGATCGCGGCGGGCAATATCACCGATCGGTATAGTCAGCGGCGTATGAAAGAGTTCTTGCTGCTTTTGCTCCTGCTTGTCTATAACATGCTGCCTGATGGCCGGCAAAATATCGTTAAATTCCGGCTCTGGCCGGCCCAGGAAAAAACCTTGCCCATAAGGAATGCCAATAGAGATTAAGGTGTTGAGCTCATCAACAGTTTCAATGCCCTCAGCAATAATTTTCATATTCGTCAATACGGCAAACTCCTGAAAAGCCCGCATCAATGCCTGTTTTAGCGAGTCCTTATCAATATCGCGCACCAGATCCATGTCGATTTTCACAAACTGCGGTCTGGTTTCAGCCAGCATTTTCAGGCCCGAATAACCGGACCCGGTATCATCAATCGCAATCTTATAGCCCTGACTGGTATAATTGTCCAGCACCCGCCGAAAACTTTTATAATCGTTGATTGAAGTTTTTTCGGTAATTTCAAAAATAATTTTGGTTGCGTCAATCTGATAGCTGTCCAGAATTTCCTTGGTGATACCCTTTTCAAAACGGGCATCGTTGATGATTTTCGGGTCCACATTAATAAACAGCATCTGCATGTCCGACAGATGCTTTGCCTTTTCCAGAGCCTTTGTCCGGCATAAAAAATCCAAATCCCAAACCTTGCCACTCTGCTCGGCGGCTAAAAACAACAATGCAGGACTCTCCAATGGAGAGGTCTGCGGGCCCCGGCTCAAGGCTTCATAACCGGCAACCGTCCCATTGGCTAACGATACAATCGGTTGAAAAACCGGCCGGATTTGTTTATTGGCAAGAATCTGCTCAAACTCCTGTAGCATATCTGACGTGATCATCGTATCATTCATTGCACCATCTGCGGCACGGTTAGCCGGTTTTTTTGAGGCTTCCCACTTAAGTGCCAGCACATTGGTTCCTCCGATAACATTTTTTTATTCTATTAAGCAACTGTTTTTTAGGGAACCGCTGATTTAATGAGCCTGCCGGCCTGGCGAGAGATTTTTTCGACTGGCAAGGAAGCAAAAGCGCAGGAATAGCGGCCCCTATTTCAAAATTTTGCTGCCGCAGCCAGACGGAAAAAGATCCGCCAGTGATTCGCCCACTTTGAAAGTACAAATTAATTTGCGGGAATTTTTTCGTAAGGCAAGGCGGAGGAGACGCACCTATCGAACATAGGTAAGTCGACGACAACGAGGCCTTGCGGAAAAAGGACCGTAAAGGAATTGTATTTTCAGAGTTGGTTGACCACTAGTACCTTGTCAATCCTAAAGCTGTAAGAATAATGGCGAGGCTATTTTTCGCGAGACAAGGCGGAGGAAGGAGGCATACCGTTAGTATGCCTCCTGACGACAACGAAGGCTTGCGGAAAATAGGCCGTCAGTATTCACAGGTTTAGGGTTGATGAGGTAAGTCGGTGGTTCCCTTCGCGGTTACCCGCCGTTCAAACTCTGCTGCGGCAGCCCAACCTGTTCGGAAAACCGTTGCAGTAAGCCGGCTGTAGTGCGTTGGGCCAGCGGTAACAATACCCGTGTTGCCGAGCGAAAGTCCGTAATACTTGCCGTTTCATTCACCCACTCGAGCAGATCGGCAGCAACTAACGCGTTATGTAAAGCAAGCCGGCAGGGGTGCTCACTGTCATATACGCCCTGTCCTTCGACGGCAAACTCGTGATGATGCTGCTCGGCCCAGCGTTCATACTCGCGGTGACCGCAAAACAGTTTGGCTCTGGCATGGTGCGGCACACACACATCCTGCAGCAGGTGCGCCGCCGCTCCCAAAAAGAATACGGCCTTGGCGATTTCGCCAAACTCAAAGTGCTGCAATCCCCGGTTGTAATAACTCTGCAGTTCGGCGAGAGCATTGCTAAAATGCCACAATCCCCTGCCACTGACCGGATCAAAGTAATGGCCGGCATTTTTCCAGCCGCCGTCCGCCCAGTAGACGCCAGCGTTCAATTCAGCCAAATAACTTTCAAAAAACACCGCGCTCCCCATGAGTCCGTCTTTTTTCAAAGTAGCAACAGCCTGCCTGTTGCAGAATTCATGAGTAATACCCGGACGGTCAAGCAGACCCTGCAACGGACTGGCTATCGCCAGCATCAGCGTTGTACCGGAATATTTCACAGAAGGAGATTGGCTCCCTTGCACACAGCATCACTCCTCGCCCACCGATTTAGAAACCAGCTACGATTCCCCGTTTATCGAAGCGGCGGCTGATAATAGCGGCAATCGCTTCCGCCGCCCTTGGCTGTCCAAGCTTTTGTGCATTCTCCTGTACAAAAGCCGCAATATTGCCGTTCACAATCATGCCGGTCAGGAGCCGTTTTAATTCAGCGTCATTTCTTACCCAGAACGCCGCTCCTTTGGCATCCAAGTAAGCTGCATTTTCCTTTTCCTGGCCCGGAATCGGCGCATACAGCAACATTGGCAGTTTCATACTCAGCGCCTCACTGATCGTCAGGGCACCCGGTTTAGTAATCAGTACATCGGCCGCCGCCATCAGTTCCGGCACCTGACTGGTGTAGCCCAGCAGCTTGACCGGATGGCCGGAAGCCCCTGTAACCACTTTTAATTTTTTATACAATTTCCGATTCTTACCTGCCACCACCACCAGTTGCAGCGGCAGGGCAATTTCATTCAGCACATAAATCGCCTGGCTCACGCCACCCAGCCCCAAACCACCGCCCATGAGCAGCACGGTGTGGCAATCAGCTGCCAGCCCCAGCCGCCGGCCGGCTGCCGACCGGTCTACAGCCTGGGAAAACCGGGAATCAATGGGAATGCCGGTTACATTTATTTTAGCCGCGGCTACACCTTGCTCCAGCAAAGCCTCCCGCAATTCCGGCACGGCAACGAAATAACAATCCACTTCCGGATATACCCACAGACGGTGTACAGCAAAGTCAGTGATCACACCTATTAGCGGGATATGGATTCTCCCCTTCCGCTTCAAATAGGCGGCCGCGCCGCAGGAAAATGGATGGGTCGCAATCAGCCAGTCCGGTTGATAAGTTTCAATAATTTCCATCATACTTTCCTGTAAAACCCGGGCCATTAGGGTTCCCATTCCCGTTCCCTGCCGGCCGTTTTGGGTCCACCGGTATAAAACATCGTATATATTAGGTGACAAACGGAGCATTGTCAGATAGGTTTCCTTCATAAAGCCAGTCAGATAAGACCTTTCGCCATCCATAAAATCAACTACCGTAATCTGTGCCAGCGGATATCTGCTTTGCAGTGCGCCGGCAAGCGCGTTCGCCGCCCGGTCATGGCCCGAACCAATAGAAGCCGACAAAATCAAGATGTTTTTGATTTGCCTCGACATATTGTCCCGCCTCCCTAAACATCGCATTCTATGATTACAATGATAGCATATCACAGACAAATTGTACTACTTGTTAAGCACATATTAACTCTTGTTAATTTTTTGTTAAATAAAGCCGCCGCCGCCGGCATAGCCGGCTATAGGCATTGCACGGTCTTAATCAAAGGCTGTATAATGAAGGCATTATATTTCCGGGAGGTGTCGGCTATGTTCCGCTGGGGAATCCGCTCCAGACTGCTTGTTTCTTTTTTATTGCTGGGGATTATTACCCTGTCTTTATTGGGCGGCTATATTCTCTGGTACTTTTACCAACACAACCTGGAGAGCCTGACCAGCAACTTATTAACCCACGCCCAGGTTACCGAGCAGTTCCTGCTTCATTCCATGCATACCCCGGAGGGCAAAGCCTCCCTTGATCCGGAGGTCAAGGAACTGGCCGCCAAAAATAATCTGCGGATTACGATAGTCGATACGGCCGGAACGGTGTTGGCCGACTCGTGGGAGAATCCGGAAATGCTGGAAAATCATCTGTCCCGGCCGGAAATCAGCGACGCTATCCGCCAGGGTACCGGCACCAGCATCCGCTATAGTACTACCTTGCATCAGAATCTATTATATGCGGCTATTCCCATCCGGCAGCAGGGTGAACTATTAGGAGTAGTCCGTATCGCCAGTACGCTGGCCTATGTAGAGGCCGGGTTCGGCCAAATCCGCTCGGCCGTGCTGGCTGCGCTCTTCCTGGTCGCGCTGCTGACCATTCTGCTTAGTTTGCGGCTGGCCAAGCACTACACGGCACCGCTGGAGGAGATCACCAGCGCTGCCCTCGCTATTGCCAACGGAGACCTTAAACGTCGTGTCCACACCCACACCGGCGACGAGCTCGACTTTCTGTCTCAGGCGCTAAACAATCTGGCATCCAATCTGGATGACAAAATTCATGAAGCCCAGGCAGAAACGCAGAAGCTATCGCTAATTTTACAGCATATGGATAATGCCGTTATCCTGCTTGATCGCTACGGCCGGGTTACGACCATCAACAAAATGGCCAAAGACACCTTTTCCATTGCCGATGCCATGATGGGGCAGCATAATCTGCAGGTTATCGGCAATAGCCTGCTTAATCAGGCTATTCAGGAGACCCTCCAGTCTTCCGTAAACAAATCGATTGACTTAAAAACCAATATCGGCGGCAACAAACGGGTATTCCGGGTTTTTGTCGCACCCACCATTGACCCTGAACAGGAAACTACAGGTGTTCTTACCGTGTTCCACGATATAACCGTACTGCAGGAAATCCACGAGCGTCAGGCCGAGTTTGTGGCCAACGCCTCGCATGAACTAGCCACCCCGCTGACCGCCATTAAGGGCTTTGCTGAAACGCTGCTGGACGGCGCCCTCCAGGACCCTGAGCTGAGCAGCCGCTTTGTCAGCATCATCCACAACCAGGCTGAACGCATGCACCGGCTGGTAGAGGACTTGCTGCAACTGGCCAAGCTTAATTCCCAGGAATACCGTCAGCAAATCAGTCTGGAACCGGTCAAGCTGCAGCCACTATTAGAGACGGTAGTTCAGGAACTACTGCCGAATATCGAACGAAAAGAACAGCATCTGTCGCTGGAAGTGGCAGAAAACCTGACGATTCCCGCTCATCCTGACTGGTTAAAACAGGCGTTAGTCAATTTACTGGACAACAGCAACAAATACACACCCAACGAAGGAAAAATTATCATTACAGCCTGGCAGGAAGCGGCCCAGGCCTGTATCAGAATCCAAGATACCGGTCTGGGCATTCCGGCCCAGGACCTGCCCCTGATTTTCGAACGGTTTTACCGGGTGGAACGGGCCCGGACCCGCAGCACCGGCGGTACCGGGCTGGGGTTGGCCATTGTCAAATTCATTACCGAAATGCATGGCGGCCAGATTGACGTAACCAGCGAACTCAACCAAGGCACGGCCTTCACCTTACGGCTGCCGCTTGGCCCGACGACGGAAAAACAATCAGAATAGTAGTTCCCCTCACTGCCAACCGCGGAGCGATAACATCGTTTCGCGGTTGGTTTTACCTGATTTTAAAGAAACCATAACTCATAGCCCGCCGGCTTCGCATATACTGTATATAGGCAGGTCAATATTCTCAGGAAAGAGGGATTGTATTGAATAAGTATTACGTACTGGATACGAACGTACTGCTTCACTCTCCTCAGTCACTATTTGCTTTCAATGAACATACCGTCATTATTCCTGAAGTTGTTCTCGAAGAATTAGACCGCTTTAAAAGTGAATCCAGCGACCGCGGCGCCAACAGCCGCGAGGTCAGCCGGATTCTTGACCGGTTTCGCACACAAGGCAACCTGCTGGCCGGTGTTCCCTTTTCCGAGCAGGGAGGGAGCTTGCGCATCGAAACCAATCATCTGGACACCACACTGCCGCCTCATTGGGACCGCAGCAAAGGCGATAACCGTATTCTCCAGGTTTGCAAGGGCTTTATGGAACAAGGCCACCCCACTATCCTGGTAAGCCGTGATACCAATATGCGGGTCAAGGCGACCATTCTGAAGATACAGGCAGAGGATTACCTGAACGATAAAGTCGCCAGTATTGAAAAACAGTATACCGGCCGTCTGGTCGTATACACCTCCTCGGAGATCATCAATACCTTCCATGACGACGATGGGCATACCATTTCCCCCGAGGCTTTGTTCGTCTACGATGAACCCAGCCATACAATAGTTCCGGCGACACTGGAAACCAATCAGTTTCTCCTCATCAAGTCCACCGATAATGAGCGCCATACCGCGCTGGGACGGTTTGACGGAAAACAGGTCGTCCATCTTCGTTACGCCAACCGCAATCCTTTCGGCGTGATTCCCCGCAACATTGGCCAGATCTTTATGCAAGAGTGCTTGATGATGAGCGCCGCCGAAGCCCCGCTGGTCATTATCAAGGGGCCGGCCGGGACCGCCAAGACCTTCTACGCCCTGGCGGTGGGCCTCTATAAACAGCTCGAGTGCCGCCCCCGGGATTACCACCACCTCTTAATCTGCCGACCCAATATTCCGATGGATGAGGACATCGGATTTCTGCCCGGTTCGGAAAAAGAAAAAATTGATCCCTATATGAGGGCTATACGGGATAATCTCTTTTTGCTGCTGGCCGGCCACAATATGACGGAGGCCAAGGAAATCGCCCAGGCTGAGGACACCGTGCAAATGCTGTTTGACAAACGGACCATTCAAACCGAAGCACTGGCTTATCAGCGGGGGCGTTCGCTGCAAAAATACTGGATGATCCTGGACGAAATGCAAAACTCCACGCCCCGGCAGGCTAAAGGGGTGATCACCCGTCCCGGGCTGGGCACGAAAATCATTCTGCTGGGCGACCCGGAACAAATTGACCATCCTTTCCTCGACAGCCGCTCCAACGGCCTGTCCTATGCCAGTGAAAAAATGCGCGGTTCCAAACTATGCTTCCAGGTAACGCTGCAGCATGACGAGTGCGAGCGGTCACCGCTGGCTGCCGAAGCAGCCCTGCGCTTATAAAAAAGAGGTTGTTGCAAGTTATTGCAACAACCTCTTTCCGTTCCCCGTTTTGGCCTTTTCCGGAAACATACGTTCCGAAGGATGAAAAATTGCTGGCTTCCGTTAAGAAATCCGTTTGTTTGAGCGAAGCGAGTTTACGGATTTTAGGAGGCCGACAATTTTTCAAGTATGTTGGAGGACAGGCCTAGCCTTTTTGGTCCTTTTGGGGCAATGCCAAAAGGACGACAAGCTATTTTGCCACACATCTGGCCTGTTACCAGCAAATAATATCACCACAGAGATTTATTCCTGCAGCGCCTTTTTCAGGTTAACCAGATTCTCCCGCATAACGGTCACATAGTTTTTACCTTGCTTCAATTCGTCTTCGCCGAGACTCTCTACCGGATTAAGCACCAACAGGCCGGCACCGGTTTCTTTCGAGATGGTCTGGGCCAGCTTGGGGCTGACAACGGTCTCGAAGAATATGTATTTTACGTTATGTTCGCGGCAGAACTGCACCACATTGGCCATTTTTTCCGGCGTCGGTTCACTGTCCGGCGAAAGTCCCATGATGGCAACCTGCTGCAGATTGTACCGTTTAGCCAGATAGCCAAAGGCGGCATGACTTGTAACAATATCCCGGCTGGACACGTTGGCCAGCGTCGTCCGGTATTCCTGATCCAAAGCTTGCAATTCGGCTTTGAATTTTTCGCCGTTCTGTTCATAATATGCCTTATTCTCAGGATCAGCCTCACTCAGGGCCTGCACAATCGTATCCACTTCCTGCTGAGCCGCAACAGGGTCCAGCCATACGTGAACATCCATATGTTCATGCTGGGCGTCTTTAGCCGCATGCTTCGCTTCCTGCCCGTCAGCTTCCTCCTCTTCGGCCGGTCCTTCCATCAGTTGAATACCCCGGCTGACCTCCACGGCCTTCGCGTCCCCCAGCACATCCGGCTTTAGCAGCTTATCCACTGGTTCCAATCCGGCATTCTGGTATAAAAAGAGTTTGGCGGTCTTTATCTTGGCCAGGTCTTTAGGACTTGGCTCCCAGTCGTGAGGTTCGGCACCGGGCGGAATGAGCATGCTGACCTCTGCCTTATCACCGGCTACCTGCCTGGCAAACTCATACACCGGATACATGGTGGTCACTACCTTCAGGCCCGAACCCGCCGTAGCGGTACTGTCGGCCTGTTTGCCGCAGCCTGAGAGAAAAAGCGCTCCGGCCGCCACAACTGCCACAATCATCCATACTAAGCGAACTGACTTCATAACATCCTCCTTGATCTTTGGTTAATAAGAATATTCTTATTAAAGTATAGAGTAAAAAAAATCCTTCGTCAAGCTAGATGAGAATTTTTTTCGTTTAGCTTGACAAGCAACCCCCCGGCCTCAGCCGGGGGGTTGCAAGAAGGTTAATGATATATCCGAAAAAAAGTGTCCTTAATCCAGCAGTTCATCCTTTACATATTTTGCTGCCGAGTAAAGCAGAACTCCTGCCGCCACCATTTTCACAATGGCGGGCATATCCATATCGGAATGCCGGCGTCTGGAACAATGACGTTGTTTTATCATTCTTTCAAACATAACACCACCTCCTCAGCTACTATTGTAACCAATCTTGAATGCTGGCAGACAAGAAAAAAATGTGAATTTATCCGATGGCTAAGCCTCGGAGGATGCCAAAACACCCGCCGAAGCAAGTCTCCGTCTACTTTTTGCGAAGCCGTTCGCCGGTAGCCAGATAAATCGTCCACTCGGCAATGTTGGTGGCATGATCGGCAATGCGCTCCAGGTATCTGGCCACAAACAGAATTTGCGTGGCCTGGCTGATGGTGGCCGGCTTTTCCATCATGTAAGTCAACAGTTCGCGAACAACCTGATGATACAGTGAATCCACTGCATCGTCAGCCTGGCACACTTCCTCCGACTGCGCTACATTCAATGTCGTATAGGCCTCCAGCGAATCCTGCAGCATCTTTTGAGCCAGTTTGGCCATGCGCGGTATATCCATCAATGGCTTAATTAACGGCTCATCGGCAATTTTCAGAGTGATTTTAGCAATATCATATGCATGGTCTCCCATGCGCTCCAAATCAGTAGTAATCTTCAGCCCGGTGCCGATGATGCGAAGATCGCGGGCCAGCGGCTGCTGCCGGGCGATTAAGACCATGCACTTGTCCTCAATATCAATTTCCAGCCCGTCGATGGCGTCATCCCCTTCCATGACCTTACGGGCCAGGGCGCGGTCCTGGGTAGAAAGGGAGAGCACCGCTTCTTCAATCGCCCGGACCACCATATGGCCCATTTGCAAAATCTCCTGTCGCAGCGCCTCCAATTCCTGATTATAACCTTGTCTGGTACTTGGCATGCTTTTCCCTCCTCCAAAGCGTTCTCATTAACCGAACCGCCCGGTAATATAATCCTCGGTCCGTTTATCCTGCGGCTTGGTAAAAATAGCATCGGTCTTGCCGTGCTCCACCAGTTCGCCGTTTAAGAAAAAGGCGGTCTGATCCGATACCCGGGCCGCCTGCTGCATATTATGCGTTACCATAATGATGGTATACCTGTTTTTCAGCTCGGTAACCAATTCTTCAATCTTCATCGTCGATATGGGATCAAGAGCCGAACAGGGTTCGTCCATCAGCAGCACTTCCGGTTCTACAGCCAGCAGACGGGCGATACAGAGACGCTGTTGCTGGCCGCCTGACATACCCATAGCCGACTGATGCAGGCGGTCTTTCACCTCTTCCCACAACGCCGCGCCTGTGAGGCTACGTTCCACAATATCGGCCAGCGTCGCTTTATTGGTGATGCCATGAATCCGCGGCCCGTAAGCGACATTATCAAAAATCGACATGGGAAAGGGATTGGGGCGCTGAAATACCATCCCCACCCGTTTGCGCAGCATAACCACGTCGGTTCCCGGCTGCAGCACATTCACGCCGTCCAATAAAATCTCGCCTTCGATCCGGACATTCTCGACCAGATCATTCATCCGGTTGATTGTCTTAATAAAGGTGGATTTACCGCAACCCGACGGTCCGATCAGGGCCAGCACACTGTTTTTTACCACACCGAGGGAAATCTTCTTCAACGCCAGCATATCCCCATAATATAACTTCAATTTATTCGCCTGTATTTTATAGTCCATTTTGACTATACCCTCCTGCTAGCGGACCGTCTACATAGATGGTCCACCAGGTGTTTTGAGCGGTGTTGCCGCCTATATTGTGCACTATACCATAAATGCAGGGGCCTGATTGTTAAGTTTTGATTAAAATTAAAAAAGCGCGAACCGGCCGGATGTAATCCTTAGGTTCGCGCTGATGCTGTAAGTACTAGGGAATCGCTGATTTAATGAGCCGGCCTGGCGAGAGATTTTTTCGTCCGGCCAGGAAGTAAAATCGCAGGAATAGCAGTCTCTATTTCAAGGCTTTACTTGACGTAGCCAGACGGAAAAAAATCCGGCCAGGATGTGCTGTGTGAACAAGTCAGCGGTTCCCTAGATTTCCCGGAACCGGTAACCGACACCGCGCACTGTTTCAATCGCCTCGGCAACCTCGCTGTCTTCCGCCAGCTTGGCCCGCAGGTGCCGGACATGGACGTCGACCGTCCGGGTATCGCCAAAGTACTCATAGCCCCATACTTTTTCGAGAAGCTGTTCTCTGGTATATACTTTCCCGATATTTGTAACAAATAATTTCAAAAGTTCATATTCCTTCGGGGTAAGTTCCAGCTTTGTCTTGTTGAGAAACACTTCATAACGGCTGAAGTGAAACCGCAGACGGCTAACGGTAAGCTCACCAGTGCCGGCCGGCTCCTTCTGACTGCGCCGCAGCACGGCCTTTACCCGGGCCACCAGTTCACGGGGACTGAACGGCTTGGTCATATAATCATCAGCCCCCAGCTCAAGACCGATGATCTTATCAATCTCTTCTGTCTTGGCTGTCAGCATAATAATCGGAATACCGGCCGTAGCCTGTTGGCTCTTTAGGCTCCGGCACACCTCCAGACCATCCAGTTCGGGCAGCATCAAGTCAAGCACGATCAAATCCGGCTTGTTCTGTCGGGCCGTCTGTAAAGCAACAGTCCCGTTATCCGCCTCTAAAACCGCGTACCCTTCCTTTTGCAAATTAAACTTTACCAGCTCCCGTATGGCTACTTCATCATCGACTACAAGAATGTTGCCTGTCATGTCATCACTACTCCTTACTGACTGGCCAGTTATCAGAGGTGTCATGAATAATATGGCATTCATGGTGCTTTCATTTAAATAAAAACCAGGTTAGATAACCTGGTTTTTGAGACTGCCACTTATTTTAATTCACGGCATCCTTTAAGCCTTTGCCAGCCTTGAAGACCGGGTTTTTAGAAGCCGGAATAGTAATCTCGGCACCGGTTTGAGGATTACGGCCCTTTCTTTCTTCACGGGTTTTTACCTCGAAAGTACCAAACCCGATCACCTGTACTTTATCATTCTGGGCCAAAGCTTCTTCAATAGTAGTAAACAGGGCGTTGATGGCCTTCTCTGCATCCTTCTTGGTTAAATCGGATTTTTCAGCAACGCTGGCTACTAATTCAGTTTTATTCACAAATCCATCCTCCTCACGAAAATCGTTACGAATAGCATTATTCGCTGTTCATATTTTTATTCCTGTCTAATAGCAAAAAATTTACCTAAAATCAGTAATTTTTTTATTATTTTTTGGAAAATTCCCCGTTTTTCACCTCATCTTTCTTCGCTTGCTCCCAAAATTCATCTAATTCAGCCAGTGTAAACTTGTCCCAACTGCAATTAGCAAGGGTTACCTGCCGTTCGACATAAGCAAACCGATTAACAAATTTATTGTTCGTCCGGGTCAAGGCAATTTCCGCATCAACGGTTAAAAAGCGCGCCAGATTGACGACGGTAAACAGGACATCACCCAATTCCTCTTCCACAGCCGGACCCTGACCTTCCTGCACGGCTTCCCGCAGCTCAGCAAGTTCCTCCGATAATTTTTCCCAAACAGGAGCAATATTATCCCAATCGAAGCCAACTTTAGCTGCTTTTGCCTGCAATTTGGCCGCCCGCGCCAGGGCTGGAAAATGAATTGGAATGCCGTCGAGCACCGACTTTTGTCCGGCATGGCTTTTTTCCCGTTTTTTGATGGCTTCCCAGTTGACCACCACTTCCGCGGCGTCCCGTACCGAAATGTCGCCAAACACGTGAGGATGGCGACGGATCATCTTTTCCACCACCTGGTCAACCACATCCTGCATAGAAAAAGCACCGGTTTCTTCCGCCACTCGGGCGTGAAAGACAATCTGCAGCAAAAGATCGCCCAACTCTTCGCACAGCTTGTCCCGGTCACCCAGTTCGATAGCCTCCAGAACCTCATAGACTTCTTCCAACAGGTATTTCCGCAGGGTGGCATGATCCTGTTCCCGGTCCCATACACAGCCTTCCGGTGAACGCAGCTTGGCCATGACCTCTACCAGCGGCTCTACGCTAAACCGCTGCTGCGTATCCGGCACGGCAGGCACGTACACGCTGGTCAGATGATCAATAAACGGCAGCCTGTCCAGTTCATACAGCGGCACCGTCAGCAGCTTTTCATCCGTCAGTCCCAGATTTTGCACGACGGTGATCAACACATCGTCGGGGTAAAAATCCATTAAGGACAGCTTGGTTTCCGAAGCTACCTGGCGATTGTAAACCTGTGTCACCACCAGTGCCGTCCGCCGATCCGGTGCCACCTGCCCGATATCGGCCGCATCCAGCACGGTAATGCCGTCAATCGGATCAACCCCCAGTCGGGTGTACAGGACCTCCAGAAAGCTCATGCCCGGCAAGACCGTTACCGGGATGTTCCGCTCCTTGGCCATTTGCTGAATAAGCGTTACCGTTTTTTCAGCAACCAGCGGACTGCCCGGCACGGCGTAAACCACTGACTTCTCGACCGCCTGCCACAGACAATCGGCCGCGATCGCCTCATAGACTTCAGCAAAACTGTCTTTTTCCTCATACAGGTAATCATAGCTGATAAACCGGATACCCCGCTTCTCCAGCTCGTTTACCGTCGGATGCTTGGCCGTGCGCAGCAGCAAGGAGTCCGCTTGCGTAAGCCGTTCCAGCGTATCGAGTGTCAAAAGACCGAAAGAGCCTGGTCCCAGACCGATGATAGTAATATCCCCCATAATATGCCATTCTCCTTTATTTTTTCTTAAATAATTGCAAGTGTCTCAGCAGCTTTGCCAAAAAGGTCCCTGCCTTAGGAATTCCCGCCACATCCCGTTCTTCAACACCGCCCAGCAGCAGCAGGCTGGCGCCGTACACCAGACTGCCTGCCGCAATCGCCGCCAGTGTCGCCATGGTATTATTCAGCCAGGCGGACATGGCCGCATCATATGTATATATTACCATAATACTCATCAGGATAGTGGCCATAATCGTTTTTGCCATATTACCAAGCCTTGGGCAAAAGCCGGTGTACCGGTAGACAAAATACAAATTGAGCAGGGCGCCTACTGCAAAGTCCACATTAGTGGCCCAGGCAGCTCCCTGAATGCCCAGCGCCGGCAGCGCCGTCAGATACCAGCTCAACCCAATTTTTACGGATGCCGCGATCAGCATATTGACCAGCGGTATAGCCGTACGTCCCAACCCCTGCAGCACGCCGGTGCTAACCTGATGGATGCCCAGAAAAACAACACCAATAGACAAAACCCGCAGTGAAATTCCCGCTTCCGGCGCGTCATAGAGCATCGCCGAGATGGGTGTGGCCAACAGATACATCCCGGCAAAGCTGGGAATGGTAATCAGATTGGCGATTTTGATTGCCTTGGCTACCCGGCTTTGGATATGGCCGCTGTTTTTCAGCGTAAACGCCTCCGCCACCGAAGGGACCAGGCTGGCAGCCAGCGAGCCGGTCAGGATGGTCGGCAGATTGATCAGAGCCGTCGCCATACCGGTCAGATAGCCAAACAGTTCTGTCGCCTCCTGAATGGAAAATCCCGCCGCTTCCAGACGGGCCGGCACAATTAAAAGGTCGATGCTGGATACAACCGGCAGCATAATATTGGCCAACGATACAGGCAAAGCCAATTTCACAATCCGCTTCATAATCCGCCAGCCCGAATCACGGGCATTCATCGTTTCCCGTGGCTGCGACAGATATGGCCGGCGATGCCAATAATAGTACATCAGCACAACCAAACCGGCCGCCGCCCCGGGAGCCGCCCCGAAACTGGCGCCAGCCGCCGCATATTCAAGGCCCTGCGGCATCAGCACATAGGCCAGCCAAACCATGACCGCCACCCGCACCAGTTGCTCCACAATCTGCGATACCGCGGTCGGCGTCATTTGCTGCAAGCCCTGGAAGTATCCCCGGTAGCTGGACAGCACGGTTACAAAAAAAATAGCCGGCGCCAAGGCGGCAATGGCGTAATACGCCCGGGCGTCTCTGATCAACTGGTACTCGACAAGCCAGCCGGCTCCCCAATATAACAGCAGACTGGACATTAGGCCGGTAACCGCCAGCACACTCCAGGATATCCGAAATACCCGGTTGGCGCCGCTGATATCACGGACAGCAATTTTTTCGGCCACCATAATGGAAATGGCAATCGGAATGCCCGCCGACGACAGGCTCAGCGCCAGCAAATAGATCGGATAAGCCATTTGATATAAACCAATGCCTTCACCGCCCAGCAGCCGGGATAATAAAATACGGTTCACAGAACCGATCAGTTTCACGATAATCCCGGCAGCCGTGAGGATTAAGGCACCGCGCAGAAAATTATCTTTGCTCACACCATTCTCCCTCTCTGTTTCCACCTCCTTACTAATATATTGAACCCCTACGGTAAAATATCCCTGCTATCGAAAAATTCCCGCTCGCCGGCCCGGGTTTCATAGGAGGGAGCCAACGGAACCCTCTGGCGGTGATATAAAAAAGTAGCGAACAAAGGTCCGCTACCTGTTGATCACCTATTCAATTATTGCGACATCTGCTTAGCCAAAAAGCCTGCTGCTGTTTCGGCCAGCTTGGTTTCCATATCGGCCATCTGGACACCCGCCTGTTTGGAACAGATCACCACCGCACCGATTGCATCACCTTCCACAATAATCGGGGCAATGACTTCCGCCGTAAACTTGCAGGTTTCCCCCTCATCGCAGACAGTAACACAATCCTTGCCATTCTTGCTTTCGCCGGGATTATTAATCAGCACGGTCTTACGTTCTTCCATGACCTTTTCAATGGCCGGTCCCAGCGGCTTATTGAGAAATTCTTTCTTTGACGCCCCTGCCACGGCTACGATATTGTCTCTGTCGGCAATCAGAATGATCTGTCCGATTGCTTCATACAAAGAGTCGGCGTACTCCTTCGCAAAATCCCCTAATTCTCCTACCGGAGAATACTTCTTTAAAATGACTTCTCCCTCACGGTCCACATATATCTCTAACGGATCACCTTCACGAATCCTTAATGTTCGTCTGATTTCTTTCGGGATTACTACTCTGCCAAGGTCATCAATTCTTCTAACAATACCAGTTGCTTTCACCAGTATCCCCCCTTTTCAAACAGTATTTGACATTTCAGTTCAGTGATAGTATATATCCTGCATAACACTTTTATTCATGACCTTCAAGCCGGTAAAAAACGATCTGTCGACGAGATAACCGCCGGATTTTCAAGCAATTCAAGTTTTTTCAGCAACCAGGGGCACAGGGATTTATCAGATAATTTTGCTGTTTTTACCTGTATGCTGCCTGGCGGTCCGGGAAACATGGTAACCCGGCCGGGCAGGCTTTCTTTCAGCGCCAGAATCCGCTCAATCTCCACATTCGGCTTCTCGCTGAACGTCATATCAATATAATGGGGTTTCTGAATAATCGCCCGGATACCCAACTGACGGGCCTTATTTTTCATGCGGGCAATGGTTAAGAGATTCATGACGCATTCCGGCGGTTCACCGAAACGGTCGATCAGTTCATCCAGCAACTCGTTCAAATGCTCGTCGCTGCGGCTGGCGGCAATCCGCTGATATATTTCTATTTTATGCATGGCATCGCTGATATAGTCACCGGTAATATAAGCTTCCACCTGAAATTCAAGCACCGGTTCCACCGGCACTTCCACTGTTTTACCTGTTTTCAGTTCCTGAATCGCCTCATCCAGCATGTGGCAGTACATTTCAAAACCGACATTGACGATATGCCCATGCTGCTGCGCACCTAATATATTACCTGCCCCCCGGATTTCCAAATCCCGCATGGCGATCTTGAAGCCGGCTCCCAGTTCGGTAAACTCCTTAATGGCTTGCAGGCGCTTTTCCGCCACTTCGGTCAGCACCTTGTCCTGCCGGTAGGTAAAATAGGCAAACGCCATTTGGTGGGACCGTCCCACCCGGCCCCGCATCTGGTAAAGCTGAGAGAGGCCGAAATAATCGGCGTCATAAATAATGATGGTATTGGCATTGGGTACATCCAGCCCGTTCTCGATGATACTGGTGCAGACCAGTACATCGTCATGGCCCTCATAAAAGTCAAGCATTACCTGCTCCAAGAGTTCTTCCGGCATTTGCCCGTGAGCGCATTTAATCTTGGCATCAGGCAGCATATCACTTAAATGCTTCGCCATTTTGTCGATGGTCTGCACCCGGTTATACACAAAGTACACCTGCCCGCCCCGTTTCAGTTCCCGTTTAATGGCCTCACGAATCATTTCGTCATGATATTCAACCACATAGCTCTGGACCGGGAACCGGTTTTCCGGCGGCGTTTCAATAATGCTCATGTCCCGCGCACCGACCAGCGACATATGCAAGGTACGGGGAATCGGTGTGGCGCTCAGCGTCAGCACGTCAATCCCGGTACTCCATTTTTTTAGTTTTTCCTTTTGGGCCACACCGAAGCGCTGCTCCTCATCGACGACCAGCAGGCCGATATCCTTAAATACCAGATCGGAATTTAAGATTCGGTGCGTCCCGATCAAGATGTCAACCTGACCGGCTGCCAGCTTTCTCAACGTTTCTTTCTGTTCCTTGGCGCTGCGAAACCGGCTAATCACATCTACCGTCGGCCCAAAGCCGGATATGCGGGAGCTAAAGGTCTGGAAATGCTGCTGGGCCAGTACGGTGGTCGGCACCAGCACCGCCACCTGCTTGCCGCTCATAACCGCTTTAAAGGCCGCCCGGATGGCTACCTCGGTCTTGCCGAAACCGACGTCACCGCACAGCAGGCGATCCATGGGGCGCTGCTTTTCCATATCGGTTTTAATTTCCTTGATAGCCTCCAACTGGTCGGGAGTTTCCTCAAAGGGAAAAGCGTCTTCAAACTCCTTCTGCCAGGGAGTATCCGGCTCAAAGGCAAAGCCCGGCAGCACCTGCCGCTCGGCATAGAGTGCCACCAGTTCCCTGGCAATATCGGCAACCGCCGCCTTGGCCCGGCTCTTGACCTTCAACCACTCGCTGCCGCCCATACGGTGCAAACGCGGGATTTCACCTTCGGCACCGATATACTTTTGCAGCAAATGAACCTGATCGGTGGGCACATACAGTTTGTCTTCCCCGGCATAGCGGATATGCAGATAGTCCTTGTGGATACCGCCGACATCCAGCGTCTCCACCCCGACATATTTCCCAATGCCGTGATTGACGTGCACTACATAGTCCCCGACATTAATATCACGGAAATAGGTAATTTTCTTTTCCTTGGCCACTCTGAGACGGGGCTTTTTCTTTTGCCGTCCGAAGATATCCAGTTCGGTAACGACCGCCAGCCGGGCCTGCGGCAATTCAAAGCCGGTGTGCAGCACGCCGGTGGCAATCAGCACCGTATCGACACTCTTGGCCGTCAACTCATCGCCAACAACCGACTTAATGCCGGCCTGCGTCAAATTCTGCTGCATGGCGGCCGCCTTGTCCCGGGAGGACAGCAAAATAACCGGCAAGACCTTCCGCTCCAGCCAGCTTTTCAATTCGCTGAAAAACATATCCATTTGCTTGTGAAAGGGTGCAATCCCCTTGGCAGTAATGCCGGTAATCCGCGCCGGCTCAGTTTGCGGTGTTTTTTGCAGCATCAGCGACAGATAAACGACAGAATACTGTTTGGCCGCATTGGCCAGATCGGTCCAGCCAAAGACCTTTCGTTTGAGTTCGGGGTTTTCTTTAACAACCTGGCTGACCTGTTCCCGGATACGTGCCGGTTCATCGAACACCACTGTTCCGCCCGGCGGCAGATAGGAGAAAAATGCCGCCGGCTTTCCTTCATAGACCGGTTCTAAGAGCGGCAGAATATCCACCTGCTCTAGATTGTCCACTGACCGTTGCGTCGCCGCGTCAAAGGCACGCAGCGAATCCACCTCATCACCAAACAACTCCAGCCGGACAGGCAGTGATTGGTTTACCGCAAAAATATCAATAATGCCGCCGCGGGCCGAAAACTGGCCCATGCTATCCACCTGATCAACCCGTTCATAACCTAACTGCACCAATGAATTCAAAAGTTGCTCCCGGTTGATCTCGTCATGAATGCTCAAGGACAGCCGGCTGTTTAAGAACTCCTGACGGGGCGGCGCCTTTTGGATAGCCGCCTGGGCCGTAGCCAGCACGATCATGATATCGCCCCGGGCTATGCGGCCCAGCACATTCATCCGGCGGGCAAATAATTCGGCGCTTTTAGCCGTCACAGTAAAGGTTACGATATCAATAACCGGCAGTTCCACTACCTCTACGGCAGGCAGCAGCGTCGCCAAATCCTCCCGGATTTGCTCCAGATTGTCATAGGTTCCCGTGACCACGACCAGCGAACGGGGCTTGGCTAAAAAGGCGGTCGCCAGCAGCAGGCTTTTTTGACTGCCCGTAACCCCGTATACCAGACTTTGTTCTTTTTCCGATGTAAATCCGGCAACAGCTTGCATCAGCGCCGGATCGTTCTGAACCATTTCTGTTAAAATTTTCATAAGCACCTCTCGTCCCACAGCAAAAAGAGGCTTTAGCCAGTGCTAAAGCCCTAGTAAGTATGTTGATCCCTCATCGGGATGAGCTCTACCCTTATTGTATATTGTACTCATTAATGCAAAAATCTATGACCGGTTCCCTTGTCACCCGAATCCTGGAAACCCAGATACTCGATGCACTTATCGCAAAGCGATTGCACCTGCATGACGCCGGCGGCTGTATCGACTTTAATTATATCCTGGCGTTCTTTTGCCGTCAAGCAATCAAAGCCAAACTTCGCATCATCCACCTCTTCGACTTCAATTTCATCGATCGGCTCACCGCAGCAATCGCAAGTATAATAGATTCTCACGTTCTCGCGCCTCCACTGTCAGACTAAAATTCCTACGAAACCCGCAGCCGCTTGACCGCCAAAAGGTTCCAGGCCAGGTGCAACACAATCGCACCGGTCAAAGCCAGTCCAATCTGCCCTGTTTCCCGTAAGGTTACAACGGTCGCGCCACCAAACAGACTATGCCCGGCGACACTAAGCAAGGCCGCCTTACTCCGCCCCCTGCCGCCGGTCAGCCAATCATAGCCGGCCTCAATCAGACCAAATACGGCATGGGTCAAAAAAATATCGGCTCCCAAATAAAAGGATAGCAGTGTCTTGGCACTTTCTTCGATGACAGGACTGTAAGTAATCACCGTTTTTACTCCGATACGAGTTAGCAGCGCCTTATTGACAATAAAGCTCAGCGCCGCCATCAGCACAGCGATCAAGTAAGCCATTTCCAGCCTCCAAAGAAAACTGAGTGGTCCATTTACTGCAAATGGACCACTTCTCTCACCATTTAATCCTAGCATTTCCCATCTGCCTGCAATTTATACTTACCGTGGTCCACCAACCTTGAAAACAGAAACTGCTGACAGTAAAAATTGGGCGGACCACTAGTGTCTTGGCAAAGTTATGAATTAGAATTATACAGTATAGATTTTTCTGCAATGCAAGGCGGAGGAGGCGCGCATATCGGCCATATGTAAGC